>JAEUMA010000661.1 GCA_016793565.1 Rhizobiaceae bacterium | reverse complement strand
ATGACGGTGTCGCGGAAGCCGTCGATGTGGCTGGCCAAGATGGCCTCGATGCGGTCGGCGTAGGCCTCGCGCAGGCTTTCGCTCCAGCGTCCGTCGGCCGGCACGTCGAGCAAGCCCGCCGCGTCGCCGCGTATGTGGCGCGGGGCCTCCGGCATCTGCAGCCACAGGATGGCCTTGCCCGGAGGGCAGCGCGAGGGGTCGAGCGCGGTCGGCTGACCCACGCAGATCGTGGGAGTTTCGGGGAGCAGCCCGCGCACGGCCTCGTTGCAGGCCTTGGATACGCCGTCCAGGCCCGGCGTGAGATGCAGCAGCGCAACCTTGTCGAGCCCCTGCGTCCGCCATGCGGGCGGCCTGTCGAGCGCGTAGTGGAGCTGGAAATTGCCCTTGCCGTAGCGGTAGCGCCGCGTGGCCTCAACCGCCGGAGCGGGCGCCGCAGGGCCGAGCAACCGTCCGTAGAGCTGCGTCGGCGTGACCGAGCAGATGACGCCGCGGGCGGCGCGGATTTCCTCGCCCGAGGCCAGCCGCACGCCGTTGGCCCGGCCGTTCGACACCAGCACTCCGGCGACGTCGGCCCCGGTGCGGATCTCGCCGCCGCGCTCACGAATCAACGCCTCGAACGCGGCGAGCAGGTTCCTCGCGCCACCCTTGACGATGGGCGCGCCCGCGGCTTCCAGCGCGAAGGCGATGACCTTGGCGATCTGGCCGGAAAATGCGTCTTCCGGACCGAGGCCGGCATGTAGGACCCACGGCGCCAGCAGCGCGCGGCTCGTCTCGGAGCGGTAGTTGGCCTCCAGCCAGCTGCGCGCCGGCAGCAGCGCCTCGCCCATGAACGCAGCGAGGGCGCGCGGACCGCGCCGCCACGCCTCGCCGCCGAGCAGCTTCAGTGTCGGGCGCGACCACAGGCTGCCGCCGAGCAGGCCGAACAGCAGCGGCGCGTTGCGACCGATCTCGCCGATGTCGCGGCCGAGCTGGTCACCGTCGCCGGATTCGAGAGCGTTGAGAGCGGCGATGTTGGCGGCGCCGTTCATCTTCAGGACGCAGTGAGAGCCGTCCGGCCTCAGCACGCCGGTCGGCACCTCGGCATGGCAGAACTCCAGGCCGTGTCGCGCCAGGTCCGCGCCCAGCGCCGCATGGGCCGGGCCGGTGATGAACAGCACAAAGGTCGTTGCCATCACGTCGTGGACGAAACCGGGAGCCGTCACCTCGTCGGTGCGCATGCAGCCGCCGACGCGGTCGTTGCGCTCCAGCACCAGCACCTTCGCACCCTTGCCGCCGAGGATGGCGGCGCAGACCAGCGCGTTGATGCCGCTGCCAACGATGATGTGGTCGGGCGAGGTCATGACCGCCTCTCCGTCCTCGCTGCTATTTCCGCGCCACCAGCGCCATGGCGCGTATCGGGCTGCCGGTGCCGTGCTCGATCTTCAGCGGCGCGGCGATGAGGATGGCCCCCCTGGGCGGCAGGCGATCGAGATTGCAAAGGCTGGCCAGGCCGTATTTGTTGGCCTTGTGCATCAGGGTATGGGCCGGGAACGGAGGCTGCATGCCGCCTGCCGCGCCAGCGTCCGTGCCGATGGTCTGCGAGCCCCAGCCGGCGACGTCCTTCTCGATCAGGTAGATGATCGCCTCGGCCGTGGGTCCGGGCGTGTGCGGGCCTGTCTCGTTGGCATTGAGGAACTCGGCCTCCGAGCCGCTGCGGCGGTCCCAGTCGGTGCGCATCACCACCCACTCGCCGGGGTTGATGGCGCCGTGCTTGGCTTCCCAGGCCTTGATATGGTCGACGGTGAGCAGGAAATCGGCGTCGGCAGCCGCTTCCTTCGAGCAGTCGATGACGTTGACCGGGCCGACGAACCTCTTCACCGGAATGGTGTCGGTTGCGCCGTCCGCGTAGTCCTTGCCGGAGATCCAATGGATCGGCGCATCGAAATGCGTGCCGGAATGCTCGCCGAGCTTCAGCCAGTTCCAGGCCCACCAGGGGCCATTCTTGTCGTAGTGGGAAATCGTGTGAATCTCGACCTTCGGCGTGTCGACGGCAAGGTCCGGCGGCAGCTTGATCAACGGCGTATCCGGGCCGAGCACGGCCGTGAGGTCGACCACCTCGATGCCGCCGGAAGCGAGTTGAGAGGCAAGTTCACCGAGCAGTTTGGACGCTTCCATGGTTGCAGTTCCCTCTTGTGGTTCTCTGCCGCCCGATCCGTAAGGCTCGTCACGGCCCTTCACTCTCCTACTAGACGAAAACCTATGCATCTGCAATTATCTTTAAGCCTAAAGGAAATGGGTTTCGGGCGTGAGCGAATATGACGCCATATGTGTGGGTGCCGGCCACAACAGCTTGGCCTGCGCGGCACATTTGGCTAAAAAGGGCTGGAAAGTCGCGGTTTTCGAGCGAAATCCGGTCGCTGGCGGCGCAGTCCAGACCAGGGAATTGACGCTTCCGGGCTTCCGCCACGACCTCGCCGCCATGAATCTCAGCCTGTTCGCCGGTTCCGCCTTCCACCGAATGTATGCAGATGAATTGAAAACACGCGGGCTGGAGTTCGTGCCTGTCGCCGACTGTTTCGCAACCGCCTTCCCGGACGGACGGTGGCTCGGGGTCTCCACAGACGTCGAAAAGACGGCCGCGCGCATCGCCACCTTCTCTCAAGCCGACGCGCAGGCGTGGCGCGGACTGGTCGCGGCGTTTCCCGGCGAAGCGCAGCATCTGTTCCGGCTGCTCGGCTCGCCGATGAGCGCAAGGGCGCTGGCTGCGACGGGATGGAAGCTCTGGCGGGGAAAGGGCACGGCCGGTGCGCTCGACACCGCTCGGCTGCTGCTGTCGTCGCCGCGCGCCTGGCTCGACGCCCATTTCGAGAGCCCGCAAGTCAAGGCGACGATGGCAAGCTGGGGCATGCATCTCGACTTCGCGCCCGACATCGCCGGCGGGGCGGTGTTCCCGTATCTGGAATCGATGGCCAACCAGAGCTTCGGCATGGTGCTGGGCAAGGGCGGCGCGGACACGGTCATCCGGGCGCTGGAAAAGATGCTGGCGGCGGCCGGAGGCGTGGTAGCCACGGGCGCGGAGGTGGCGGAGATCACCACTTCCGGCGGCGGCGCAACGGGCGTCCGGCTTGCTTCGGGCGAAACGCATAGCGCGCGCCGGGCGGTGATCGCAGGCGTCGCCCCGCGCGCGCTGGCATCCAAACTGCTGCCGTCCGGCTCAGGAAACGCCGGCTTCGATGCGGCGATGCGGAAGTTCCGGCACGCACCGGGCACGATGATGGTGCATCTGGCGCTGAGCGATCTGCCGGAATGGCGCGCCAGCGGGGAACTGCGCCGCTTCGCCTATGTCCATCTGGCGCCCTCGCTCGACCAGATGGCGCGAACCTACCAGCAGGCGATCGCCGGCATGCTGCCGGACGAACCAGTTCTCGTCGTGGGGCAGCCGACGACGATCGACCCGTCGCGCGCGCCGCAAGGCGGCCATGTGTTGTGGGTGCAAGTGCGGGCGCTGCCTGCCGATGTGCAGGGCGACGCGGCCGGCGAGATCGGGCCGTCGCACTGGGATGCGATCAAGGAGCGCTACGCCGACCGCGTGCTCGACCGTATCGAAACCTACGCTCCCGGCCTGAAGGACAAAATCCTCGGCCGGGCGGTGTTTTCGCCGCTGGATCTGGAGCGCGAGAACCCGAACCTCGTCGGAGGCGACCAAATCTGCGGCAGCCACCACATCGCGCAGAATTTTCTGTTCCGGCCGGCTCCCGGCTTCGCGCGCTGGAACACGCCGGTGCAGAAACTGCATCTGGTCGGCGCGGCGACCTGGCCCGGCGCGGGTGTCGGCGCAGGTTCCGGCTTTATGCTGGCGCAGCAACTGGCCGGCGCTTAATGAAGACAGACGGCGACCCATCGAAAGGCACCCCATGAAGCGCAAGCCCATCAATCCCGCGACTCTCTACCCGTCGGTCCAATTCGGATTCTCGCATGCCGTCGAGCAGAATGACGGGCGGACGCTTCATCTGGCCGGCCAGGTGGCGTGGAACGCCGCGGGAGAGGTCGTCGGCGCTGGCGATCTCGCCGCGCAGACCCGGCAAGCGCTCGCCAACCTGAAGGCCGTGCTGGCCGAAGCCGGCGCCACCCCGGCGGATCTCGTGCGGATGCGTACCTATGTCGTCGACCATTCGCCGGAAAAGCTCGGGCCGGTGATCGGCGAAATCCTGGCCTTCTACGACGGCGCGACGCCCGCTGCGAACACTTTCATCGGGGTTCAGGCCCTCGCCCTGCCCGACTTCCTGGTGGAAATCGAGGCGACCGCCGCCCTTTGACCATCCAACGATCCCGAATACCGAAAAGCAACAGGGGAACATGACGATGATAAAGAACCTAGACAGGCGCACGGTCCTGAAACTGGCCGGAGCCGGCGTCGCGATGGCCGGCATTTCCATGCCGCGCATCGCCGGCGCACAGGACAGTGAACTGACCATAGCCTACAACGTCAACCTGCCGTCCTGGGACCCGACGACCGGGCCGTCGGCGGTGAATCCGACCATCCAGGGCATCTACCAGTCGGTGTTCGACCAGTTCATCCCGCAGAAGCCGGACCTGTCCTTCGCGCCGGGCCTGCTGACCGAATGGGGCTGGAGCGACGACAAGAAGCAAGTGCACATGACGGTGCGCGAGGGCGTGACCTGGCATGACGGCTCGCCCTTCACGGCCGAGGACGTGGTTTGGTCGCTGGAGCGGGCCGGCAAGGAAGAGACCGGCAACCCGATCCAGTTCGTCTGGAAGAACCTCTCCAACTTCAAGATCGACGGCAACAAGATCACCGCCGACGCCGCCGGCTACGACCCGGTGCTGTTCAAGTGGATGTCGTTCCTAACCGGCTACATCCTGCCCAAGGCCTACTACGAGAAGGTGGGCGCAGAAGGTTTCGAGGCCGCGCCGATCGGCACCGGCCCCTACATGGTCGACAAGTTCGAGCGCAACGCCTTCGTGCGGCTGAAGGCCAATCCCAACTACTGGGGCGGCAAGCCGGCCTTCGAGAACGTCACCATCAAGTTCGTAACCGATGCGGCGAGCCGCGTCGCCGAGATCGAGTCCGGCTCTTCGCAGGTGACGCTGGAAATTCCTTACGAGGAGTATGACCGTCTGATCGCCAAGGACGGCCTCGCGGGGTCCGCCGAGACGGTGTCGGATATCGGCATGATCTTCTTCAACGACATCGACGTGATGAACGACCCCAACGTGCGCAAGGCGGCGGTCATGTCGGTCGACAAGAAGCTGCTCGTCGACCGGCTGCTGCGCGGCTACGGCCTGCCCCTCGACACGCTGGAGACGCCGGAATACGAGGCCTTCGATCCTTCGATCAAGGTCGAGTACAGCCCTGAGAAGGCAGTCGAGCTGCTGAAGGCTTCCGGCTATTCGACCGACAAGCCGGTCAAGTTCACCATCCAGACCACCAAGGGCTTCAAGCCCAAGGACTACGAGATGATCCAGGCGATCGTCGGCATGTGGCGCAAGGTCGGCATCGAGGCCAATATCGAGGTCTACGAGATCGCCAAGCACTACGAGCTGCGCGCCGCCGACAAGCTTGCGCCGGCCGCGTTCTACAACTGGGGCAATGCCATCGGCGACCCGACCACCTCCACCGGTTTCGCCATGTACGGCCCGAGCCCGCATTCGGTGTGGGACGGCCAGGACGTGATCGACGCGATCAACCCGTTGTGGGCCGAGCCGGACGAGGCCAAGCGCATCGCCGGCTGGAAGGCGGTTTCCAAGCTGATCGCCGACAATGCCTATGTCCTGCCGCTGTTGCAGTACGCGCAGCCGATCGTGCACGCCAAGGGCGTCAACGTCGTGCCGCACAAGTCGGGTGCACTGCTGCCGGCGCTGATGACGCCCGCGGGCTGACGGCCGTCACTACGCGACATATCCCGCACCTCCCTCTGGCCCGCCCGAGGGAGGTGCGACAAGGCCTCACTGAGCCGCATGATCCTCCAGCGTTTCCTTTTTCGCTTGTTCACCATGGCCGTCACGCTGTTCGGTGTGGCGGTGGTGGTGTTCGTTGTGATCCGCATCGCGCCCGGCGATCCCATCGCCATGATGCTGCCGCCCGGCGCCAGCCAGGCCGACATCGACCGCCTGCGCATGCTGTACGGGCTGGACAAGTCGATCGTGCAGCAGTTCTTCATCTGGCTCTCCGGCGTGCTGCGGGGCGACTTCGGCACGTCGATCTCGCTTCGCCAGGACGTGCTCGGGCTGGTACTCGGACGGTTGCCGGCGACGCTGGAGCTTTCGATCTTCGCGCTGCTGATCGCGCTGGCGATCGGCCTGCCGCTGGCGGTGATTGGAGCCCGCGAGCGAGGCACGGCCGTCGAGGCCGGGATCGACGTCGCCAACGGCGCGGCGCTGGCGATCCCCGACTTTCTCTGGGGGCTGGTGCTCATCCTTCTTTTCGGCGTGCTGATGCCGGTGTTCGAGATTTCCGGCCGAGTCTCGCCGCGCCTTGAACTCCCCTTCGTGACGCAGTTCTACCTGTTCGAGAGTATTCTGAGGCTGCGCTTCGACCTGACCCGCGACCTGCTCGGCCACATGTTCATGCCGGCGCTGGCGCTGGCGCTGCCGCTGGCGGCCATCATCGCGCATCTGCTCAAGCAATCGCTGAAGGAACTGCTCAACCTCGACTATGTGGTGCTTGCCCGCGTGAAGGGCTTTTCGGAGACGCAGGTGATCTTGCGCGAGGCGCTGAAGAACGCCGCGCTGCCGACACTGACGCTGATCGGCGTGCAATTCACCTTCCTGATCGGCGGCACGGTCATTGTCGAGCGGCTGTTTTCCTATGAAGGGCTCGGCAACATGGCGATCGACGCCGTGATCAACCGGGACCTGCCGCTGATCCAGGGCATCGTGCTGGTGTTCGCGCTGCTGTTCGTGCTGATCAACCTCGCCGTCGACATGAC
>JAEUMA010000411.1 GCA_016793565.1 Rhizobiaceae bacterium | reverse complement strand
GGCGAGCGCGAACGTGTGACGCGGCAAACGGTGCGCGATGCGCAGCAGGCTCAGACGCGCGCCCGCGATGAACTCGCCCGCGCCGAGAAGGCGGCTGGCGAACTAGGCACGCGCAAGGCCGCCGTCGACGAGAATCGCGAGCGGCTGCGAGAAGCCGTAGCCGAGGCCGACGACGCCATAACGGCTGCCGCCGCCGAACTGGCCGCAACCCCCGAGGTCGGCGGGCTGCAAGCGCGCTTCGAGGCCGCGTCCGCCTCTGTCCAGCGCGACCGCACGGCCGCCGCCGACGCGCGCGCGCTGCATGACGGACTGAAGCGCGAGGCCGAGCAGCGCCAGCGCCGACTGGCGGCCATCGCGGCCGAGCGGCAGAGCTGGGTCACGCGCAGCGCCAACGCCGCGCAGCAGATCGAGGCGCTTGCCGGTCGGCTGGCCGAGGCCGAGGAGGAGGTCGGCCGGCTGGCCGACGCGCCCGATGAGATCGACCGTCAGCGCCGCGAACTGATGAGCCAGCTGTCCAAGGCGGAAGCCGCCCGCCGCGAGGCCGCTGACCGACTGCAGGAGGCGGAGACACGGCAGTCGGCCCTGGATAAGGCGGCGGCCGCCGCCAACCAGGCACTGTCCGAATCACGCGAGGGCCGCATCCGCGCGGAGGAGCGGCTGAACGCTGCGGATGACCGCCGCCGCGAGGTCGAGGTGCGTATCCAGGAGGCCCTCAACGTGCCGCCGCATCTGGCGATACGGCATACCGGCCTGCAGCCGGACGATCCGCTGCCCGATGTCGGCGCGATCGAGCAGAAGCTGGAACGGCTGAAGATCGAGCGCGAGCGGCTGGGCGCGGTGAACCTTCGCGCCGAGGAGGAGCAGAAGGAGCTTTCCGAGCGGCTGGAGACGATCGTCGTCGAGCGCGACGACGTCATCGAGGCGATCCGCAAGCTGCGTCAGGCCATACAGGGTCTGAACCGGGAAGGGCGAGACCGACTGCTGGCCGCCTTCGAGGTTGTCAACGGCCAGTTCCAGCGGCTCTTTACGCATCTGTTCGGCGGCGGAACGGCCGAGCTTCAGCTGGTCGAATCGGAAGACCCGCTGGAGGCCGGCCTGGAGATCCTGGCGCGGCCGCCGGGCAAGAAGCCGCAGACCATGACGCTGCTGTCCGGCGGCGAGCAGGCGCTGACCGCCATGGCGCTGATCTTTGCTGTCTTCCTCACCAATCCGGCGCCCATCTGCGTGCTGGACGAGGTGGATGCTCCGCTCGACGACCATAATGTCGAGCGCTTCTGCAACCTGCTCGACGAGATGGCTGCGTCGACGGAGACCCGCTTCGTGGTCATCACGCACAATCCCATCACCATGGCGCGCATGAACCGGCTGTTCGGCGTCACCATGGCGGAGCAGGGGGTCAGCCAGCTCGTGTCGGTAGACCTGCAGGTCGCCGAGGCCATGCGCGAGGCGAGCTGAGGCCTCGTCCAGGCGGACAAGTCGCACGCGAACTCACGCGTTCAGCCCGCATGGCGGCGCTTGTCGAAAGAACATGGCTGGGGCGCCAGGATTCGAACCTGGGAATGGCGGTACCAAAAACCGCTGCCTTACCGCTTGGCGACGCCCCAACGGAGCCGGCGATGCCGGACAGCGCAGGCTTATAGTCGCACGCCGGAAAAAGACAATCGCCTCGCGCGCCCATTGTTCGCGTCGCCAGGCGCGTGCGGTGGTGCGGTCCCTTGCGTGGCTCTTGTCGTCCTTGACGAAAACCCGCGCACTATTGCCCCCAGACCGCGAGTTCGTTGCCGGCCGGGTCGACAAAATGGAAACGTCGCCCGCCCGGAAACGCAAAGATCGGTTGCACGATCCTGCCGCCTGCCTCGACCACGGCGGCGGCCGTCTCCTCTAGCCTTTCGGAATAAAGCACCGGCAGCGGCTTGACCGCCGTTTCCGATTGGAAGCCGCCCTCCAGTCCTTCGTCGAAAGCGGCATAGCTCGGCCCATAATCGGTGAACGACCAGCCGAATGCCCGGCTGTAGAAGGCCTTGACGCTGTCCAGCGTACCGCCCGTCGCAGACATCTCCAGATAGTCCAGCTTGCCGGTCTTTTTCATTGTGACGCCTCGCAATTGTTCATGATATGTTCTATCGCTGAACGCCAAAATCAGCAAGTGCTGCGTGGCTCGCAACGCTAATCGATTCAGTTGCGGCGGCCAGCGGCCGGGCCGTTGCCTTTTTGCAGCGCAGCATACATAGCAAGGGCAGCGTACTAGAAGTTAGGGTTCCGCAAGATGTCCAAGTGGGTCTACACTTTCGGGGATGGCGCTGCGGAGGGAAGGGCTGGCGACAGGGCGTTGCTCGGCGGCAAGGGCGCAAACCTTGCCGAGATGTGCAGCCTGGGTCTGCCGGTTCCGCCCGGCTTCACGATCACGACCGACGCCTGCAACTGGTTCTACGACAATGGTCGGACCTATCCATCCGACTTGAACGGCCAAGTCGCAGAGGCGCTCGAGCATATCGCCCGAATAGCCGGCAGGAGCTTTGGAGACCCCGCGCGCCTGCTTCTGGTTTCGGTGCGTTCGGGTGCGCGGGCCTCGATGCCCGGCATGATGGACACCGTTCTCAACCTCGGCCTGAACGACGAGACCGTGGCGGCGCTGGCGGCCGATTCGGGCGACGAGCGCTTCGCCTACGACAGCTATCGCCGCTTTATTCAGATGTACTCCGACGTGGTAATGGGCCTCGATCACGAGGTTTTCGAGGAGATTCTGGAGGATCAGAAGGCAGCGCTCGGGCTGGAATTGGACACCGACCTCACGGCGACGGACTGGCAGAAGATCATCGGGCTTTACAAGGCTAGGATTGAGGAGGAACTGGGCAAGCCGTTTCCGCAGGAGCCCTACGAGCAACTGTGGGGTGCCATCGGCGCGGTTTTTTCAAGCTGGATGAACCCTCGCGCCATCACATACCGCCGCCTCCACGATATCCCGGAGGGCTGGGGCACCGCCGTCAACGTGCAGGCGATGGTCTTCGGCAACATGGGCGAGACTTCGGCCACCGGCGTCGCATTCACGCGCAATCCCTCAACCGGCGAGAAGGCGCTTTACGGCGAGTTCCTGGTCAATGCGCAGGGCGAGGATGTCGTTGCCGGCATCCGCACGCCACAGAACATCACCGAGAAGGCGCGCATAGCCGCCGGCTCCGACCGCCCCTCGCTGCAGAAGCTGATGCCGGAGGCGTTTGCGGATTTTGTCGCGATCGCCGGGCGGCTGGAAAAGCACTGCCGCGACATGCAGGACCTCGAATTCACCATCGAGCGCGGCAAGCTGTGGATGCTGCAAACGCGCTCCGGCAAGCGCACCGCCAAGGCCGCCTTGCGCATCGCGGTCGATATGGCGGCCGAAGGCCTGATATCGCATGAAGAGGCGGTGATGCGCATCGACCCGGCCTCACTGGACCAATTGCTGCATCCCACCATCGATCCCAAGGCCGACCGCAAGGTCGTCGCCACAGGCCTGCCCGCCTCGCCGGGAGCGGCGACCGGCGAGATCGTCTTTTCGTCCGATGCGGCGGAGGAAGCGCGCGCGCAGGGTCGCAAGGCGATCCTGGTGCGCGTCGAGACCAGCCCCGAGGACATTCACGGCATGCATGCTGCCGAGGGCATCCTCACCACGCGCGGCGGCATGACCAGCCACGCCGCCGTGGTCGCGCGCGGCATGGGCAAGCCCTGCGTCTCAGGCGCTGGCGGCCTTCGCATCGACTATCGCGCCGGAACGCTGGCCGCGATGGGCAACCTGTTCAAGGCCGGCGACGTCATCACCATCGACGGCGCGACCGGCCAGGTGCTGAAGGGCTCCGTGCCGATGCTGCAGCCAGAACTGTCGGGGGATTTCGCGGCCATCATGGAGTGGGCTGATGCGGTGCGCCGCATGAAGGTGCGGTCTAATGCGGAGACGCCGGCGGACGCGCGCATGGCGCGGTCGTTCGGCGCCGAAGGTATCGGGCTCTGCCGCACGGAGCACATGTTCTTCGAGGACGAGCGCATCGTCGCCATGCGCGAGATGATCCTGGCCGACACCGAGAAGGATCGCCGTGCCGCCCTGGCGAAGCTGTTGCCGATGCAGCGCTCGGATTTCGTCGAATTGTTCGAGATCATGGCGGGTCTGCCCGTCACCATCCGCCTGCTCGATCCGCCCTTGCACGAATTCCTGCCCAAGACTGAGTCCGAGATCACCGAGGTTGCCACGGCGATGAACGTGCCGGCCGAGAAGCTGCGCCAGCGCACCGACGCGCTGCACGAGTTCAACCCGATGCTCGGCCACCGTGGTTGCCGGCTGGCCGTATCTTATCCCGAAATCGCGGAGATGCAGGCCCGCGCCATCTTCGAGGCGGCGGTGGAGGCCGCACGCAAGACGGGCGCGCCTGTGGTGCCCGAGGTGATGGTGCCGCTGGTCGGCCTGCGCAAGGAACTTGACTACGTCAAGGCCAGCATCGACAAGGTGGCGGCTGCCGTCATGGCTGAAAGCGGCGTCCGCATCGACTATCTGGTCGGCACCATGATCGAACTGCCCCGAGCCGCCATCCGTGCTCACGTTATCGCGGAGACGGCAGAGTTCTTC
>JAEUMA010000390.1 GCA_016793565.1 Rhizobiaceae bacterium | reverse complement strand
ATCGCTTTCGTGGCCGGGGCGGAAAATTCCTCCACCAATCGTGATCGCGAGACTGGCTTCACTGGTGAATTGTCGGCGATCGGAAAGCCGTTGTGGAGACGTACGGTCGGCGGCTACACGTTCCACGGCGCTGCACAAGCTGCACGCGAGTTGCTTTCGGGCCCGGTCTGGCCAGACGCCATATTTGTCGCCAACGACCACATGGCCTTCTCCGCCATGGACGTGTTGCGCGACGAGTTCGGTCTGCGCATTCCCGACGATGTCTCGTTGGTGGGCTACGACGATGTGCCGGAGGCAGGCTGGGGCGGCTACAAGCTCACCACGATCCGGCAGCCGGGGGACGAGATGATCGCCGAGACCGTACGGATTCTGGTGGAGCAGATCGAAACCCGCAAAGTGGTGAAGTACAACGCAGTGCTGCCAGGCAATCTCGTCGTGCGCAGCAGCGCCCGACTGCCCGATGCCGATACGCTTTCACGCATCCAGGCGGAGCTTTTTCCTGCCGCGACCTGATGGGTTGCGGGAGGCAAAGCAGCGCTCGGATGGATGCATACGAATTCATGAGACCGGGCGTGACTGCCGCAAAGTAGATGGAGACGGAGAGAGATGACTTCATTTCAGGAGACCAAAGCGGTCGTTAGGGCCTTCGTGCGCGACCTCGATGCCGTCGCCGACGGCGAGATCGAAAACGCCATTGCGCGCCACACTGCGCCGGACTTCCTCTGGCGCGGCATGCATCCGTTCTATGAGCAGCATGGCGCGAAGGCTGTCGCCGACGTCTTCTGGCGACCCTTGAGGAAGGCGCTTCGCCCGATCCAGCGCCGCGAGGACATCTTCATCGCCGGCGAAAACGATGTGGCCAAGCGTGGCGGTGTGTGGACCTGCAGCATGGGCCACATGATGGGCCTGTTCGATGAGCCCTGGCTCGACATTCCGCCGACCGGCAAGCTCGCCTTCCTGCGCTATTGCGAGTTCCATTGCGTAGCCGACGGCAAGATCGTCGAGACGGCCTTCTTCTGCGACGTGATTGGTATCATGCAGCAGGCCGGCCTGCATCCGCTCGCTCCCCAGTCGGGCGCGGCAATCCTCACGCCTGGCCCGATGACCCACGACGGGCTGCTCTACGGCGAAACCAACCCCGCCGAAGGCGAAAAGACGCTCGAACTCGTCAACCGGATGGCACGCGAACTCACCACCTCCGACATGGGGTCGCCGCAGGACGAGCTGCTCGGCACCTGGCACAAGGACATGCTTTGGTTCGGTCCGGCCGGGATCGGCGCGACCTACACGACCGAGCGTTACAATGCGCAGCATCAGGGGCCGTTCAGCGATCATCTCGAGGACATCGTCTTCCACGGCCATGTCGCCCGCATCGCGGAAGGCGACTACGCCGCCTGGTTCGGATGGCCGAATCTGACTATGAAATCGTCCGGCGGCTTCATGGGCCTGCCGGCTTCGGACCGAACCGGCGAGATGCGCGTCGTCGACGTCTACCGCCGCGCCGGCGACAAGCTGGCTGAGAACTGGATCTTCATCGACATTCCGCACTTTCTGTCCTGCCTCGGCCTCAACGTGCTCGGCCGCGCGCGTCAGTTCCCGCGGACATGATCGTGGAGAATCGCGAGAAAAGTCTGCGCCGGGTGTTGCATACGTATTCAAAATCTGCGATATTTCCGCATCAAGAGAGCGTCGAAGGTGGCAGGAAACACCGCCGCAGGCGCCATGGGGTCAACAGACCAGAGTTTCGAAGGGCCGAACGCAATGGCATCGGTAACCTTGAAGAATGTCTCCAAGCGGTGGGGCAGCTTCACAGGCGTGAACGAGATCAATCTCGAGATCGCCGATCATGAGTTTGTCGTATTCCTCGGCCCGTCGGGCTGCGGCAAGACCACCACGATGCGCATGATCGCCGGCCTCGAGGATCCGACCGGCGGCGACATCTTCATCGACGAACGCCGCGTCAACGATCTGGAGCCGAAGGATCGCGACGTGGCGATGGTGTTCCAGAGCTACGGCCTCTACCCGAACCTCACCGTCTATGAAAACATCCGCTTCCCGCTGAAGGTGCGCAAGGTCGACAGGTCGACCCACGACGCCAGGGTGCGCCGCGCCGCCGACATGGTTGAGCTCGGTCCGCTGCTCGACCGGCGCCCGCGCGAACTTTCCGGCGGCCAGCGGCAGCGCGTGGCGCTGGCGCGCGCTATTGTGCGCCAGCCCACCGTTTTCCTTATGGACGAGCCGCTCTCCAATCTGGACGCCAAGCTGCGTGTTTCGACGCGCGCGCAGATCAAGAACCTGCAGCACGAGCTCAAGGTGACGACCGTCTATGTCACCCATGACCAGGTCGAGGCGATGACGCTCGCCGACCGGGTCGTGGTGATGAACAAGGGCGAGTTTCAACAGGTCGGATCGCCGGTGGAGATTTACAACCGGCCGGCAAACACATTCGTCGCCGGGTTCATCGGCTCGCCGGCCATGAACCTCGTCGACGGCGACATCAGCGGCGGCGTCTTCACCGCCGAGCACGTGCGCATTCCGGGCCTGCCGGCGCACCACATGGGGCCGGTGACGTTGGGGTTCCGCGCCGAAGATGCCGGCCTTGGTGTCCCCGACGCCGCCGAGGTTTCGGCGCCGATCTACAGCGTCGAGCTTCTGGGCGACGCCACGATGGTGACCGTCCGCGCCGGTTCGGCGCTGCTGGCGCTGAAGGCGTCGAAGGACTTCAAGGCCGAGATCGGCGACGCCGTCGGCTACGTCGTCAAGCCGGAGATCTGTCACCTCTTCGACCGGAACAGCGGCACGAGGCTTTAGATCATCACAAGGCGTTGGGATTGGCCAACTCGACGTCATGCTGGAGGTCCGAAGATATCGGTCAATGGAATATCGCAGATGCTGAAGAAGCCCGCAGGAGGCATCCATCCATGAAAGGCTCCCGTCCCGAACAGGCGACGCTCACCAAGAACAACGACCGCTCCAAGACCGAGGCGACGCGCGTCGTGGTCGAAGGCATGGTCGACGGACTGAACGACCACGTCATCGATGGAATTGGCGCCTTCTTCACCAGCAATTTCCGCTGGATGGGCAATGCGGGCTGCGGCACCAAGAACGGCCTGAAGGAGTTCCAGGACAACTGGCAGCGCCCGTTCCAGGCCGCTTTCTCCGACAAGGTCTGCATCGACGAGGCCCGCCTTGCCGAGGGCGAGTGGATGGCCGCGTTTGGCCGCCAGGAGGCGACCCATTCCGGCGAGTTCATGGGCATCGCGCCGACCGGTAAGCGGGTCGAGATCCGCTACATGGACTTCTGGAAGGTGGTCGACGGCAAGATCGTCGACAACTGGGTGATGGTCGACTTCCCGCACGTCATGCGGCAGCTCGGCGTCGACCCGTTCAACGGCCATGGCTGGGAAGAATACGACGCTGGCCGCAAGGTGCCGCCGCGTCCGGCCGTTAAGGCCGCCTGAAACAACAAGAGACCGGAAACGCGCCAATGATCCGCCATCTCAAAACGGCCAGAAGTGCCGAGGCGCGGGCCGAAGACGACGCCCGCGTTCGCGCCACCGTGGAAGGCATCCTCGCCGACATCGAGAAGCGCGGCGACGCCGCCGTGCGCGACCTCTCGGAGAGATTCGACCAGTACGCGCCGCAGGCATTTCGGCTGAGCGAAGCCGAGATCGAGGCGGCGATGTCGAAGGTGGCAAAGCGCGACCTCGACGACGTCCGCTTCGCGCAGGCGCAGGTGCGCGGTTTTGCGGAGGCACAGAAGGCCTCGATGAAGGACATCGAGGTGGAGACGCTGCCTGGCATCATCCTCGGTCACAAGAACATCCCTGTGAACTCGGTCGGCTGCTACGTGCCGGGCGGCAAGTATCCGATGGTCGCTTCTGCCCATATGAGCGTGGTCACCGCCAAGGTCGCCGGGGTGAAGCGCATCATTGCTTCGGCTCCGCCCCAGGGTGGCGCGCCGCACCCGGCGATCGTCGCCGCCATGCACATGGGCGGCGCCGACGAGATCTACTGCCTCGGCGGCATCCAGGCCGTCGGCGCCATGGCGCTGGGCACCGAGACGATCGCACCGGTCGACATGCTGGTCGGCCCAGGTAATGCCTTCGTGGCCGAAGCCAAGCGCCAGCTCTTCGGGCGCGTCGGCATCGACCTCTTCGCCGGGCCGACCGAGACGATGGTGATCGCCGACGAGACGGTCGACGCAGAGATTTGCGCCACCGATCTGCTTGGCCAGGCCGAGCACGGGATCAACTCGCCGGCCGTGCTGTTGACCAATTCGGAGCGGCTCGCCCGCGGCACTATGGCCGAGATCGAGCGGCTGCTGAAGATCCTGCCGACTGGCGCCACCGCGGCGAAATCCTGGGAGGACTATGGCGAGGTCATCGTCTGCGACAGCTATGAGGAGTTGCTGCAGCAGGCCGATTTCATCGCCTCCGAGCATGTGCAGGTGATGACCGACCGCGACGACTGGTTTCTGCAGAACATGACCAGCTATGGGGCGCTGTTCCTGGGACCGCGTACCAACGTCGCCTATGGCGACAAGGTCATCGGCACCAACCACACGCTGCCGACTAAGAAGGCCGGTCGCTATACCGGCGGGCTGTGGGTCGGAAAGTTCCTCAAGACGCACAGCTACCAGAAGGTCCTGACCGACGAGGCTTCGGCGATGATCGGCGAATACTGCTCGCGGCTATGCATGCTGGAAGGCTTCGTCGGGCATGCCGAGCAGGCGAATGTGCGCGTCCGCCGGTATGGCGGCCGCAACGTGCCCTATGCAGAGGCGGCAGAGTGATGCTCCCGCGCACGCCATCGTTCCGGCTCGACGGCCGCCGCGCGCTGGTTACCGGCGCGTCTCGTGGTATCGGGCTCGGCTGCGCGACGGCCCTTGCGGAGGCCGGCGCGCACGTCGTCTGCGCCGCGCGCGGCAGGCCGGCGCTCGAGGAAGCGGTGGCGGCAATCTGCGGCGCCGGCTTTTCGGCCGAGGCACTGGTGCTCGACGTCGACCAGCCGGAAGCTGCGGGCGAGGCGATCGCGTCGCTAGGTCTGCTCGACATCTTCGTCAGCAATGCCGGGATGGCGCGGCACGCGCCGCTGGTCGAAACGAAGGTGGCCGACTTCGACGCCGTCGTTAACGTCAACCTACGGGGAGCCTACTTCGCGACCCAAGCGGTCGCGAAGGGCATGGTCGCCGCCGGCAGGGGTGGTTCCATCATTACTATCTCGTCTCAGATGGGACATGTCGGTGGCGTCGACCGCACCGTCTACTCCGCCACCAAGCATGCGCTGGAGGGCATGACCAAGTCAGCCGCGATCGAACTCGGCCCCCACCGCATTCGTGTCAACACCGTCGGCCCAACCTTCGTGCGTACGCCGCTGGCCGAACAGACCTTCTCCAATCCGGAACGCGCTGCCTGGATCGCCTCGAAGATCAAGCTCGGCCGCGTCGCCGAGGTCGAGGACATCATGGGCGCCGTGGTTTTTCTCGCGAGCGACGCGTCCGCGATGGTCACCGGCACTTCCATCCTGATCGACGGCGGCTGGACCGCGGGGTGAATCGACCATGGCACTGAACGACCAAACAGCGATCTGGAACCAGATCCTTCTCAAGACTGGATGAGACCGATGACACCGCAGGAAATGGAATCGCGCATCGTGCGCTACGGGGACCTGATCCCCTGCAAGACCGCGTTCATCGACGCGCACACGCCAGGCTCCGACCAGAAGGAGAATTTTACGATCATCGGCGGCGGGGTCTCGGAAAGCGCGGACCAGCACGTCCACATCCGCGACACGCCGGGCTTCAACATCGGCGCCGCCGGCCAGCCGCCGAAGTGCCGCAACTCGCTGCATTCGCACCGCACGGCGGAAGTGTTCTTCGTGCTCAAGGGCCGCTGGCGATTCTTCTGGGGCCGCTGGGGCAAGGCAGGCGAGGTGGTGCTGGAAGAAGGCGACATCTTCAATATCCCGACCGGCATTTTTCGCGGATTCGAGAATATCGGAACCGACTACGGGATGATCATGGCGATCCTCGGCGGCGACGATGCCGGCGGCGGCGTGATCTGGGCGCCGCAGGTTATCGAGGACGCCAGGGCGCACGGGCTGGTGCTCGGGGCCAACGGCAAGCTCTACGATTCCAAGAAGGGCCAGAAACTGCCGGACAGTGTGAAGCCCATGCCGCTGCTGAGCGACGACGAGCTCAAGACGTTTCCGGAGCCGACTACCGCCGATGTCGTGCCGAACTATGTCGGGCGTTACTGGGACCTGATGGCGCTGTCTGACCGCCAGCCCGCCAAGGTGATCGGCGAGCAAGGCCTGTTGCGCGATAAGCCGGGTTTCGAGGTTGAGCTTTTGTCGCGGAACTCCATCCCCGCGACGCCTTATGTGCTCGACACGCACGAGGTGCTGATGCCGATGCGCGGCCACTGGCGGCTGGAGTTCGACGGCGGCACCAAGACGCTCAACCCCGGCGACACCTGCGCTGTTCCGCCCGGCCTCCGCCACGCGCTGGCGCCGTCGATGACCGGAGAGGCCAGCCTCTACCGGGTCACGAAGACCGCCGACAAGGCTGGCCCGACCTGGCGGCATTGAGCCGGGGGAGTCCGGTGAACAGACAGGAGGGAACTGGATGACCCTGCAAGCCACCCATGTCGGATCGCTGCCGCGCGGCCAGTCGGTCGTTGATTACCTTTTCGCACGCGAGCGGGGCGAGGCCTACGACCCGGCCGGCTTCGATGCCTGCATGACGGCGGCCGTGTCCGAGGTTGTGCGCCGGCAGAAGGAGGCCGGCATCGACATCGTCAGCGACGGCGAGATGTCGAAAATCTCCTACGCGACCTATGTGAAGGACCGCTACACCGGTTTTGACGGCGACAGTCCGCGCAATGCGCCTGGCGACCTCAAGCTGTTCCCGACCTTCCTCGAGCGATTGGCGAAGTCCGGCGGCACGCCCACCTATGCCCGGCCGATGTGTGTCGGCGAGGTTCGCTCTAGAGGGCAGGGGGAACTCGGCAAGGACATCGCCAACCTGAAGGCCGCGATGCAGGCCCACGGCGTCGCGCAGGGTTTCATGAACGCCGCCTCGCCGGGCGTTATCTCGCTGTTCCTGCAGAACAGCTTCTACCCCACGAGGGAAGCCTATCTCGCGGCGCTGGCCGACGCGATGCGCGAAGAATACCGCACGATCGTGGAGGCAGGGCTGTTCCTTCAGCTCGACTGTCCCGACCTCGCGCTGTCGCGGCACATGCTGTTCCAGCATCTGTCGGACGACGAGTTCGTCAAGGTCGCGGCAAGCCATGTCGAGGCGCTGAACCACGCCATCGACGGGCTGCCTCAGGAGCGCATCCGCGTCCATATCTGCTGGGGCAACTACGAAGGCCCACACGTCTGCGATATCGACATGGCCAAGGTCTTTTCGGTGCTGATGGGCGTGAAGGCGCGCTATATCTTGTTCGAGACGTCCAATCCCCGCCACGGCCACGAGTGGACCGTCTTCCGCGACCGGGCGGGCGAAATCCCCCAAGACAAGGTGCTTGTTCCCGGCGTGGTCGACACCACGACCAACTTCGTCGAGCACCCCGACCTGGTGGCGCAGCGGCTGCAGCGCTTTGCCGACATCGTCGGGCCGGAGCGAGTTATTGCCGGCTCGGACTGCGGCTTCGGCACCTTCGCCGGCTTTGGTGCGGTCGATCCGGAGATCGCCTGGGCAAAGCTCGCGACGCTCAAGGAAGGCGCCCGCCGCGTCGCATGACGCCGCTCGTCCTCATCCCCGGCATGATGTGCGACTGGCGGCTGTTCGCGCCACAGCTGGAAGCGCTTGGCCGTCGCCCTGTGCTGCTGGCGGCGCCGACCAAGCACGACACGATGGAGGGGCTTGCCGCGGCAATACTCGCCTTCGCGCCGCCGCGCTTTGCGCTGGCCGGGCTCAGCATGGGCGGCATCGTCGCCATGGAGATGCTGCACCAGGCGCCCGAGCGTATCGAACGCCTGGCGCTGCTCGACACCAATCCGCGCGCCGAGGCGCCGGAGGTGCAGGCGCGGCGCATCCCGCAGATCGAGAAGGCGATGTCCGGCCGTCTCCGCGCAGTGCTGCGCGACGAGATGAAGCCCAACTACCTCGCCAATGGACCCGACCGCCAGCGCATTCTCGACCTGTGCATGGAGATGGCGATCGTTCTGGGGCCAGAGGTCTTCGCCCGACAATCGCGAGCGCTGGCCGGCCGCCACGACCGGCAGGCGGCGCTGGCCGCCTACAGGGGACCGGCGCTGGTGCTGATGGGCGTGGAAGATCGCCTCTGTCCGCGCGACCGGCACGAACTGATGCATTCGCTGATGCCGCAGTCACGCTTCGTCGTCGTAGAGGACGCCGGCCACCTGCCGACGCTCGAACAGCCGGATGCCGTCACCCGCGAATTGCTAGCCTGGCTGGAGCAGCCTGCGACCTGACTCCTGATCGATCAGACGCTGCCCGTCGCCAGGAGAATCTGTTTCCATATGGCGATCTCGTCGAACAGCGTAAACTCGCGCCGCAGGCCCCAAGGTCCCCATTCGGCATGGGTGATGCCCATCACATGCACGGGCGCGGCCGTCGGCGCGCCGAATGCGCCGTAGCCGTCATGGCGGCCAGTCAGGCTCCAGCGGACCGCCGCGCGATAGGGTTGTCCCGGATCCTCGCGGCCGATCACGTGGTGCACTTCGAAGCGGGCCGACGGGAACGCGCAGCGCAGCCGCATCCATTCTGTTTCGACAAAGCCACGACCCCAGCCGCCGCGCAGGCCAGGGTGTTCCGTCCGTACCGCACGATCGTATTCCCGCGCTACGACGGTGAAGTCCTTCGCCATAAGCTGCGTAAGGATGTCGGCGAGCCTTGCACCCCAGGGGTTGTCATTGCCGCGCGAGAGGTAGCCGCCCTGCACGTCGATGGCAGGCGAGAATGGATGCGAGGCCTTTTCGGGACCGCCTTCCCGTGCGATCTGGTCTCGGGCAAAGGCGACTGTGTCCAGGCCGAGCTGCGTCAGCAGGCCGGAGCCGTCGCGGACCAGCCATTCGTCGTAGATGGCGTTTTCCTTGGCCGCACAGTCCGCGATCGCGCGGATCGTCATGCGCCTGCCCGTCGGCGGTCCGTAGGCGCCGTGGCCGCTATGCGTGCCGGAACTGACGATGCGGTGCGAGGA
The DNA here is from genome assembly GCA_016793565.1 of Rhizobiaceae bacterium. Taxonomy (GTDB): domain Bacteria; phylum Pseudomonadota; class Alphaproteobacteria; order Rhizobiales; family Rhizobiaceae; genus JAEUMA01. Next base: position 281 of record JAEUMA010000390.1, on the reverse strand, counting down.
CAGGAAGCCAGCCTCCTCGTCGCCCGACCAGATCACGTCCTCGCCCAGCAGTTGGCGGTCGGGAAACTCGGCGATGGTCGCCAGCGTGCCGTCGATGACCGCTTGGTTGCCGCGCACGATGCCGAGCGGCATGCGCATGATCACGTCCGGAGCGTAGTACGCGTTGAGCGTGGTCAGCCCGCGCCCTTCCCAGATCTCCTGGGTAATGCCGATGATGTAGTCCGGAAAGTCGCGGAATTTCGGATCGAACCCTTTCATGGCGTACGTCACTCCGGCTTCGG
>JAEUMA010000385.1 GCA_016793565.1 Rhizobiaceae bacterium | reverse complement strand
ACTTGCCGGCGCCGTTTTCGCCGACGATGGCGTGGATTTCGCCGGCACGGACGTTCAGGTTGACGTCCGAGAGCGCCTTCACGCCAGGAAACGTCTTGGTGATGCCGCGCATTTCCAGAAGGGTTTCGGCCATCTTGCGAGCTCTCCCATCTTCGCAGGCGCCGATCTTGCCGCAATCTCGCACGGAAGCAATCCGGCTGTGCGGCGCAACGCAAATTCTGTGGACCTGTGAGGAACTGGCTGCCGGCCGAGGACTGCGGGCCGGCAGCCTATCGGGCAGCCCCGCCGTGGCGGGGATGCGAATTACTTCAGGTCTTCGGCCTTGATGTAGCCGGAGCCGACGACGATCTCCTCATAGTTGGACTTGTCGACCGACACGGGCACCAGCAGATAGGACGGAACCACCTTCACGCCGTTGTTGTAGGTCTTCTCGTCGTTGATCTCGGGCTTGCCGCCGGAGAGAACGGTGTCGACGAGGTTGGCCGTGACCTTGGCGAGTTCGCGCGTGTCCTTGAAGACGGTCGAATACTGCTCGCCGGCGATGATCGCCTTGATCGACGGGGTTTCGGCGTCCTGGCCGGAGATGATCGGCCACGGCTGGTCGGCCGAGCCATAGCCCACGCCGCGCAGCGAGGAGATGATGCCGCGCGACAGGCCGTCATACGGTGCCAGCACGGCGTCGACGCGACTGCCGTCCGAGTAGTTGGCCGACAGAATATTGTCCATGCGGGCCTGGGCGACGGCGGCGTCCCAACGCAGGGTGCCGACCTTCTCCATGCCCATCTGGCCGGACTTCACGACCAACACGCCCTTGTCGATCAGCGGCTGCAGCACGCTCATGGCGCCGTCGTAAAAGAAGAAGGCGTTGTTGTCGTCCGGCGAGCCGCCGAACAGCTCGATGTTCCACGGACCCTGCTTCTCCGGGTAGCCGAGGCCCTTCAGGATCGACTCCGCCTGCAGAACGCCGACCTTGAAGTTGTCGAACGTGGTGTAATAGTCGACATTCGGGCTCTCGCGGATCAGTCGGTCGTAGGCGACCACGCTCGCACCGCTGTCATGTGCCTGCTGCAGCACCGCCGACAGCGTCGTGCCGTCGATCGACGCGATCACCAGCGACTTGGCGCCCTTGGTGACCATGTTCTCGATCTGGGCGAGCTGGTTCGGGATGTCGTCCTCGGCGTACTGCAGGTCGACGGTATAGCCCTTCGCCTCCAGCGCCGCCTTCAGTTCGTTGCCGTCGCTGATCCAGCGCAGCGAGGACTTGGTCGGCATGGCGATGCCGACGAGGCCCTTGTCCTGCGCGAACGCGGACGTCGTCATTGCCGCCAGGCCAACGGCCAAGGCGGCGACTAAGCTCTTCACGATCTTCACTTTATCTCTCCCTGATAGTGAATTCGGGGCGGAACGCAGCACGCATGCGCGCTGTCCGCCTTGTGGGCGTTTTGCCCGGATATTTTACTTTCCTCCCGGTGCAGCTTCCGGATCACTCTGGCGGCCCAGGTGCCGTCATCAATCCGTCCGGAAACTGACGATGGAAGGGTGGGGGTAAAAGGTATAACTGTCAAATCCATTTATTGCATTTTGGCATGCCGCATTTGGTATGTCTTGGTCGACGTTGGAGCTGGACGCATGATCGATTCGCCGGACGAGAGCGTGCCGGAGTTTTTCCTGGGCGAAGGCGACATGCTGCTTCGCGGCGGCTGGAAGCTGGTTCACATGCGCATGATCGCCGCTCTGGAGCAGTCGGGCCAGGTCAGCGCGGCGGCGCAATCGCTGAACATATCGCAGCCGGCCGCCTCGCGTATGATCGCCGAGATGGAGGCGATAGTGAGCGCCCCGCTGTGCGAGCGGCTGCCACGCGGCATCGAACTGACCCCTTACGGAAAGGCGCTGGCCAGGCGCGCCCGCATCGTGCTCCTGGAGATGCGCGAGGTGGGCCGCGAGATCGCCGATCTCAAGGCGGGCCGGGGCGGCTCGGTCTTTCTCGGCGCGGTCACCGCGCCGGCCATCGAACTCGCCGTGCCGGCGATCCGCGAAATCAGGCGGCGCCATCCCAATGTCGAAATCAGCATGCAGGTCGACACCAGCGACGTGCTGGCGCGCGAACTGCTGGCGGCTCGTCATGACCTGGTCATCGCCCGCATTCCGGAGGACCTCAATCCGCGCCTGTTCGAGGCCCGCGTGATCGGCATCGAACGCGCCTGCCTGATCGTCCGGCGGGGCCACCCGCTGATGGACGGCGCGCCGGTTCCGATCGGCCGCCTGTCCGGCTTCGACTGGGTGCTGCAACCGGGCGGCTCGCTGCTGCGCCGGGCGCTGGAGGCGCAGTTCCTGGCGCATGGAGCGCCGCTGCCGCATCGCGTGCTCAACACGGCGTCGCTTCTCCTGACCCTGGTAATGGTGGCGCAGTCGGACGCGATCGCTGCGGTTTCCGTGGAAGTCGCGCGCTTCATCCAGGGCGACATCGGTGGTGCCATCGACGTGCTGCACGCCGACTTCGACATCACGGTGCGGCCCTACAGCCTGATCACCGTGCGCAACCGCACGCTGTCGCCTGCTGCGGAACTGTTGCGCGACTTCATCATGCGCGAGATTCGCTGAGTGCGGCACGATTGCCGGGCTGCGGAAATTCGCCTAGTCTTGACCAAACGATAAAAAGACGGGACGCCGGAATTCTCCGTGAACCGCAAACAGCCAGAGGTGGTCGGAACATGTCTTCAGGACAAAAACCTAGCGAATTCATAGCGATCAATCGCCGCGAGGCGCTGCTTTCGGCCGCGGCCGGGGCGCTGGCCGCGGCTTTGCCCGTGCGCGCCTTCGCGCAGGAGAAGCTGAAGGTCGCCGCGATCTACACGGTGCCGTTCGAGCAGCAGTGGGTGAGCCGGCTACACAAGGCGGCGAATGCCGCGCAGGAGCGCGGCGATATCGAGTACGTCGCCACCGAGAACGTCTCGAACACCGACTACGAGCGCGTGATGCGCGAATATGCCGAGGCCGGCAACGAGCTGATCATCGGCGAGGTCTT
>JAEUMA010000370.1 GCA_016793565.1 Rhizobiaceae bacterium | reverse complement strand
CGACGGATGCGCTGAACAAGATTGGCGCGCAGGTGCCGCTCTTCACCACCGACAGCGATGCGCCCGACACCAACCGCATCGCCTATATCGGCTCCTCCAACACGGAGGCGGGCAAGCAGGCGGGCGAGATCGCCCTCAAGGCGCTTCCGAACGGCGGCAAGTGCATCGGCTTTGTCGGCCTGCCCGGCGCCGACAACGCGCGCGAGCGCATCGAGGGCATGAAAAGCGTGATCGCGGGCTCCAAGGTCGAACTGATCGACGTCCGCGGCGACGACATCGACATGACGCGTGCCAAGCGCAATGTGGAGGACGCGCTGGCGGCCAACCCCGATATCGACTGCATGGTCGGTTTCTACTCCTACAACCCGCCGCGCATCTACGAAGTGTTGAAGGAGTCCGGAAAGCTCGGACAGGTCACCGTCGTGGCCTTCGACGAGGATCCCATTACGCTGGGCGGCGTCCGCGAAGGGACGATTGCCGGGACCGTGGTCCAGCAGCCCTACGAATGGGGCCTGCAAGGCATGAAGCTGATGGCGAAGTATCTCGAGGGCGACAAGTCCGTGGTACCGGCGAACGAATTGATCATCGTTCCCACGAAGATTATCGACAAGGCCAATGTCGATGCGTTCGAGGCCGAACTGAAGTCGCGAATCGGCGGCTGACGCCTCGGAGCCGCAGGCCGGCGCTTCTCCCCGTCGGCCTGCCGTGCCGCTCGCCATCGCGCGACGCGGGCATATCAAACCGTTTAGACTGCAGGCATACTGTGCCATGGCCGCGCCATTTTTGACCATGACCGGCATCTGCAAGCAGTATCCGGGGGTGCGTGCCCTGGACGGGGTCACTTTCGTTGTCAGCCCGGGTGAGGTGATCGGGCTGGTCGGCGAAAACGGCGCCGGCAAGTCGACGCTCATGAAGATACTCGGCGGCGTCACGACGCCGACCGAGGGCATGATCGAGATCGACGGCGCCGGGATCGAGGGGCTGACGGTCAACGCCTCGATGGAGGCGGGAATTGCCTTCGTCCATCAGGAGCTCAACCTCTTCGACAATCTCGACGTGGCGGCCAACATCTTCATCGGCCGCGAGCCGACCCGCGCCGGCCTGCTGCGGCTGGTTGACGACGCCGCGCTGCATCGGCAGGCGCGGTCGCTGCTGGATCAGCTGGGAGCGGATTTCGGACCCGAAAGGCCCGTCGCGGAACTGTCGCTCGCGCAAATGCAGCTGGTGGAAATCGCCAAGGCGCTGTCGCTAAAGGCGCGCCTCGTCATTATGGACGAACCGACGTCCAGCCTGACCGCGTCCGAAACCGAGCGGCTGCTTGCGGTGGTCAGCCGGCTGAGGGCCGACGGCGTCAGCGTCATCTTCATTTCCCACCGGCTGGCCGAGGTCGAGCATCTGGCGGACCGCGTGGTGGTCCTGCGTGACGGTAGAACCGTCGCCGAACTCGCCAGGGGCGAGATCGATGCGGCCACGATGATCCGGCACATGATCGGGCGCGAGTTGAAGACGGTCTACCGGCCCCCGGCAGCGCCTCCCGGCGAGCCGATTATCGAGCTTTCCGGGCTGCGCACGGTGTACCGGCCCCAGGCAGCGGTTTCGCTAGTGGTGCGGCGCGGCGAGATCCTCGGCCTGGCCGGACTGGTGGGCTCCGGCCGCACGGAACTCGCGCGCACCATGTTCGGCCTGGACAGGGCGGTCGCCGGCAAGATCGGGCTGGCCGGCAGCAAGGTCGAGATCGGCTCGCCCGGCGACGCCATCGAGCGCGGCGTCTACCTAGTTCCGGAGGATCGCAAGCGATCCGGCCTGATCATCGATTTTTCCGTGGGCGACAACATCACCTTGGCCAATCTGCCCGCCTATGCGCGTTTCGGCCTGATCGACGCGGTGCGGGAACTGGACCAGGCCAAGGCGCAACGGGCCAGGCTGGAGATCCGCTGCCCCGACACCACGGTGCGGGTCGGCCTGCTGTCGGGCGGCAACCAGCAGAAGGTGGTTCTGGCCAAGTGGCTCTCTATGGCGCCGCGCCTGCTCATTTTCGACGAACCCACGCGCGGGATCGACGTCGGTGCCAAGGCCGAGATCTACAGGCTGATGCGGGAGTTTTCCGACAGCGGCGTCGGCATCCTGATGATCTCCAGCGACATGGAGGAGGTGATCGGGGTCAGCGACCGCGTCGCCGTCATGCATGAAGGCCGCATAGCAGGCTTCCTGGAACGCCATGAACTCAGCGAGCGCGCGATCCTGTCGCTCGCCATCGGCAGGAGCGCCACCTAATGGCCGCCAGACACCAACGGAGACGGGGATGATCAACCGCAAGGACCTGTGGCTGCTGGTTCTGATCCTGGTGGTCGGCACGGTCGTGGCATTCATCAATCCGCGCTTTCTGTCGCCGGTCAATCTGTCGAACACCGCCAACCTCGTCGGCCTGTTCGGCATTTTCGCCGTGGCGCAAGCTTTCGTCATCATTTCCGGCGGCATCGAACTGTCGGTCGGTTCCA
>JAEUMA010000653.1 GCA_016793565.1 Rhizobiaceae bacterium | reverse complement strand
CCGCCCCGCCGTTCCCTTCATCCCAGCGTGCATTAATGAATATCAACTATGTCTATCTCATCGTCGCCGTCGCGTTCGAGGTGGTCGCGACGACGGCCCTCAAATCGACCGACGGCTTCACCCGGCTCGTGCCGTCGGTCGTCGCGGTCGCCGGCTACGCGCTCGCGTTCTATTTCCTGTCGCTGCCGCTGCGCACGATACCGGTCGGCATCGTCTACGCGTTATGGTGCGGCTTCGGGATCCTGTTCATCACCGCCATCGCCTGGGTCTATTACCGGCAGGTCCTCGACCTCCCAGCGCTGCTGGGGATAGGTTTGATCCTGGCGGGTGTGGCCGTCATAAACCTGTTTTCCAAGAGCATCCCGCACTGAGCCGGGGCCGCGGCTGGCGAAGCCTCATCCGGCTTCGGACCCTGCGGGCATGGAGCGCGCGATCAGCCGAGCGAGGCGGCCGGAAAAGGCCTTGGCGTCGGCGGGCTTGTCGCCGTCCAGCACGCGCGCCTCGTCGAGAAGAAGGTGGGCGACATCCTCCCGCAGGCCGGCCTCCGTTTCGCCGAGCTTCGCCAGCGCCACGACGCGATCGTGGCGCGGGTTGATCTCGAGGATCGGCCGGGTCGTGGTATCGAGGCGTCCGGCCGCGCTCACCAACCGCTCGAACTGGCGGTCCGGCCCCTGGTCCGGCGCCACGAGGCATACGGCGCTTTCAGTCAGCCGTTCCGACGCGCGGACGTCCGAAACCAGTTCCCCGAGGGTGGACTTCATGAAACCGATCAGGGCGGCGACATCGGCCGCATCACCCTCAGGAGCCTTGGTCTCGCTGTCGGGTATCGCGATGCGCGAGAGGTCGCTGGCGCCCTGCGTTACCGACTTGAACGCCTTGCCTTCGAACTGCGGTGCGTTCATTACCCAGAAGCTGTCGATCGGGTCGGTCAGCAGGAGAACCTCGACGCTACGCGCCTTGAACCCTTCGAGTTGCGGCGAAGCCTCCAGCCGCGCAGCGCTTTCGCCAGTCATGTAGAAGATCGCGTCCTGGCCGTCCTTCATCGCCGACACGTAGTCGGCCAGGCCGCGCAGCGCTTCTCCCGAGGTCGTGCTGCGAAACCGCGCCAGCTTCAGCAAATCGTCACGGCGCTCGAAGTCGTCATAGAGGCCTTCCTTGAGGACGACCCCGAAATTCTCCCATATCCTGGCATAGGCTTCAGAATCGGCTTCGGCGAGCTTGCCGAGTTCGGAGACGATACGGTTCGTCACGCCTTTACGAATCGACGCCAGCAGCGGGCTTTCCTGAATCATCTCGCGCGAGACGTTGAGCGGCAGGTCGGCGGAATCGACAACGCCGCCTACGAAACGCAGGTAGCGCGGCATCACGGCCGCCTCGTCGGTGATGAAGACGCGGCGGACATAGAGTTTCATGTGACCGTGCCGGTCTTGGTCGAACAGGTCGAACGGCCGCGAACCGGGTATGAAGGCGAGGACGTTGTATTCCTGTCGGCCTTCCGCACGAAAGTGGATCGTCAGCGCGGGCTCGTCATACTGACCGGTCACGCTGCGGTAGAAGTCGGCATATTCGTCCTTGGATACCTCGCTCTTGGAGCGCGTCCATAACGCGCTGCCATCGGCGATCTCGCGCGGCTCGGCGCCAGACTTCTCGACGATCGAAATGGGAACCGGCACATGGCCGGAATGGCGCTTGACCAGGCTTTCCAGCCTGTAGGGTTCGGCGAAGGAGACCGCGTCGTCCATCAGATGGAGAATGACGCGCGTGCCGCGGGCTGGCGCATCCTCTTCCCTTGCGAGCGCCAGCGAGTATTCGCCCTTTCCGTCGGAGGACCAGCGCCAGGCTTCCGCGCCGCCTGCCTTGCGCGTGACCACGTCGACATGGTCGGCAACCATGAAGGCGGAGTAGAAGCCGACGCCGAACTGGCCGACAAGTTGTGCGCCGTCGCCGGAACGGCCGGCCTCAATGCCCTCCAGGAAGGCGCGCGTGCCAGAGCGGGCGATTGTGCCAAGGGCGTCGGCCATTTCCTCGCGGCTCATGCCGATCCCATTGTCCTCGACGACCAGGCGCTTGCCGTCCTTCTCGACCGAGATGACGATTCGTGGCCTGGGATCGTCGCCCAGCCATTCAGGATGGGAGATCGCCTCGAAACGCAGCTTTTCACAGGCGTCGGCGGCGTTGGAGATCAGCTC
>JAEUMA010000302.1 GCA_016793565.1 Rhizobiaceae bacterium | reverse complement strand
AAGTAGCTGAAGACCGCGAAGCTCAGGCCGTGCGCCGGCGCGAGCGCCTTGAGTGCGTGCTCGATGTCGAGCTTGGTCTGGCCGTAGGGGTTGATCGGGGCCTGGGGCAGGTCCTCGTGGATCGGCAGCGAGGCCGGCACGCCGAAGGTCGCGCACGTGGAGGAGAAGACGAACTTCCTCACGCCGGCGTCCAGCATCGCGTGCAGCAGATGCAGGGTCGCGACGACGTTGTTGAAGTAGTACTTGAGCGGCTGGGAGACGGATTCGCCGACGTAGCAGTAGGCGGCGAAATGCATGACGACCTCGATCCGCTCCTCGCGCAGCACGCGGCCGACGAAGGCTTCGTCGCCGAGGTCGCCTTCGTGCAGGGGCACGTCCGGCGGCAGCGCGGCGCGGTGGCCGTAGACCAGATTGTCGAGCACGACCGGGCGGTGGCCGGCGAGCAAAAGTTGGCGAACACAGTGACTGCCAATGTATCCGGCACCGCCGACAACGAGGATATTCATGCGCGCGAGCCTTGTATTGCTTTCGGTCGCGCCTTGGCTAGCGATTTTCGTTTCCACCGAATGAAGCTTCCACCGCAGCCGCGCATCGTCATCACCGGGGTCGGTCTGACTTCGCCCAACGGCAGTACCCTGGCCGAATTCCGGCAGAACCTGCTCAACGGGGTCGCGGGCATCGAGCGCATCGAACTGCGCTACATGGGGCCGCAACTGGCGGGCGTGTGTCACTACGATCCGCTGAAATACCAGAAGAAGAAGGAAGTGCGGGTGGGCACGCGGGCCGGCAGCATCTCCATCTATTGCGCGCGCGAGGCGCTGGCCGACAGCGGCGTGGCGTTCGACGCGCTGCCGAAGGACCGGGTCGGCATCTACATCGGCTGCACGGAGCACGGCAACGTCGAGACCGAAAACGAGATCTACAACATCTCGAAATTCAATTACGACACGAAGTTCTGGTCGCACTACCACAACCCCCGGACGGTCGCCAACAACCCGGCGGGCGAGGCGTCCCTGAACCTCGGCACGACCGGTCCCGCCTACACGATCGGCGCCGCCTGCGCGGCCGGCAACCTGGGGCTGATTCACGCCGCCCAGATGCTCCGGCTCGGCGAGGTCGACTTCGCGATCTGCGGCGGCGTGAGCGAAAGCATCCACACCTTCGGCATCTTCGCCGGGTTCAAGTCGCAGAACGCGCTCGCGACGCACGCGAACCCGCTGCAGGCCTCGCGTCCCTTCGACCTGGCCCGCAACGGCATCGTGATTTCGGAAGGCGGCTGCCTCTACACCCTCGAACGGCTCGAGGACGCCCAGGCGCGCGGGGCGAAGATCTACGCCGAGATCTCGGGCTATCACGTCAACAGCGACGCGACCGACTACGTGCTGCCCAACCCGCAGCGGCAGACCGAGTGCATCCGGGCCGCGCTGCGTCGCGCGGGGCTGGAGCCGCGCGACATCCACATCGTCAACACCCACGCCACCGCGACGCCGCTGGGCGACATCCAGGAATGCGAGGCGATCCGCGCGGTGTTCGGCACAGAGTGCCCCGACACCTTCATCAACAACACGAAGAGTTTCATCGGCCACGCCATGGGCGCCGCGGGCGCGCTGGAGCTCGCGGGCAACCTGCCGTCGTTCGACGATCTCACCGTCCATCCGACCATCAATGTCGACCAGCTCGACCCGCAGTGCGCGCTGCCCGGCCTCGTGCTGAATCAGCCGCGGCGGGTTGCGAAAGTGGATACCCTTCTGAACAATTCTTTCGGCATGCTCGGGATAAATTCCACGTTGATTGTTAAACGCTTTGTCCCCTAATCCTGCGCCCTCCGACTATGACCAAAGACGAATGCAAGAAGCTGGTGCTCGATATCATCGCGGACATCGCGCCGGATGAGGACCTGAGCAACGTCAAGCCCGACGTC
>JAEUMA010000269.1 GCA_016793565.1 Rhizobiaceae bacterium | reverse complement strand
AAAAACCCTCCCCGCTACGTGGCGCGCGATGGCCGAGCGCGAGATCAAGGCCGACCCGGAAACGCTGACCTGGCACACGCCGGAAGGCATCGACGTCAAGCCCGTCTATACCGAGGCCGATCTCGCCGGCATGGACCATCTCGGCTCGCTGCCCGGCGCAAAGCCGTTCCTGCGCGGGCCGCGCGCCACCATGTATACCGGCCGCCCGTGGACGATCCGCCAGTATGCCGGCTTCTCCACCGCTGAAGAATCGAACGCCTTCTATCGCAAGGCGCTCGCGGCCGGCCAGCAGGGCGTGTCGGTCGCCTTCGACCTCGCCACCCATCGCGGCTACGACAGCGACCACCCGCGCGTCGAGGGCGATGTCGGCAAGGCCGGTGTGGCAATCGATTCCGTCGAGGACATGAAAATCCTCTTCGACGGCATTCCGCTTGAGACGATCTCGGTCTCCATGACCATGAACGGCGCGGTGATCCCCATCCTCGCCTCCTTCATCGTCGCCGGCGAGGAGCAGGGCGTCTCGCGTGAAAAGCTGTCGGGGACCATCCAGAACGACATCCTGAAGGAGTTCATGGTCCGCAACACCTACATCTATCCGCCCGAGCCCTCGATGCGCATCGTCGCCGACATCATCGAGTTCACGGCGAAGGAGATGCCGAAGTTCAACTCGATCTCGATCTCCGGCTATCACATGCAGGAGGCCGGCGCGACGCTGGTGCAGGAGCTCGCCTTCACGCTGGCCGACGGCCGCGAATATGTGCGCGCCGCGCTGAAGAAAGGGCTGAACGTCGACGATTTCGCCGGGCGTCTCTCCTTCTTCTTCGCCATCGGCATGAATTTTTTCATGGAGGCGGCGAAACTGCGCGCGGCGCGGTTGCTGTGGTCGCGCATCATGGAGGAATTCGCGCCGAAGAAGGCGTCCTCGCTGATGCTGCGGACGCACTGCCAGACCTCCGGCGTGTCGCTGCAGGAGCAGGACCCCTACAACAACATCGTGCGCACGGCCTATGAGGCGCTGGCCGCCGCGCTGGGCGGCACGCAATCGCTGCACACCAACTCCTTCGACGAGGCGATCGCACTGCCCACGGAATTCTCCGCCCGCATCGCGCGCAATACCCAGTTGATCCTCCAGCACGAGACCGGCGTGACCAAAGTGGTCGATCCGCTCGCCGGCTCCTACTACGTCGAGAGCCTCACGGCCGAACTCGCCGAAAAGGCCTGGGCGCTGATCGAAGAGGTCGAGGCGATGGGCGGCATGACGAAGGCCGTCATGGACGGCCTGCCCAAGCGGCTGATCGAGGAGGCGGCGACGCGCCGGCAGGCGGCGGTCGACCGTGGCGACGAGGTGATCGTCGGCGTCAACAAGTATCGTCTCGAGACCGAGGACCAGATCGATATCCTCGACATCGACAACAAGGCCGTGCGCGAGGCGCAGATCAAGCGGCTGGAGCGCGTGAAGCGGCAACGCGACCCGGCGAAGGTCGCGGACACGCTCGCCGCCCTGCACGACATAGCCCGGGGCGGTGCCGGCAACATCCTGGCGGCGGCTGTGGAAGCCGCGCGGGCACGCGCCACCGTCGGCGAGATTTCGGATGCCATGCGGCGCGCCTTCGGCGACCATGCCGCCGTGCCAAAGGTCGTCTCGAAGGTCTACGGCGCCGCCTATGAGGACGAGCCGGAATACCGCACGCTGATGGAGCGGATCGCCGGCGTGGCGCAACGCCTCGGCGAGAAGCCGAAGGTGATGGTGGCCAAGCTCGGCCAGGACGGGCACGACCGCGGCGCCAAGGTGATCGCTTCGGCCTTCGGCGACATCGGCTTCGACGTGCTGGCAGGCCCGCTGTTCCAGACGCCGGCGGAAGCCGCCGACATGGCGGTTGCCAACGGAGTACACGTCGTCGGCATGTCCTCGCTGGCGGCCGGCCACAAGACGCTGGCGCCGCAACTGGTCGATGCGCTGAAGGCGAAAGGCGGCGACGACGTGATCGTGGTGGTGGGCGGGGTCGTTCCGCGCCAGGACTACGACTATCTGAAGCAGCACGGCGTTGCCGCCGTATTCGGTCCCGGCACCAATGTGCTGGATGCGGCCGGAGCGGTGCTCGACCTTCTCGAAGGCAAGCGCCGCAACCTCTGATTAGCTAACTTGCCGAAAAACCCGCTTTCCTCTGCGGAAGGGGTATTGCGTTTACTGTATGGTAGTGTATAGTGAAATTGTAATAGCCCACGAGGAGGCGGTCAAGATGTTCAGTGCAGTCCTGCTTCTCCTGATGTTGCTCAGCGGAGCGCTCCTCGCGGTGCTCATCGTACACCTTGTGGACGTGTTCACGCATCCGCACGTGCCCGCGGCCGTTCGCGTCAACCGTCGCGGCCTGCTGACCCGCTGAGACTATCGCGCCTTTCCCTGCCGGCTTGCGCCAGCGATATCGTGCCGTAAGCGCACCGGATCTGACCTCCCGAGAATGCACGATCCCGGAGAACCACGCGGTTCTCCGGGTTTTTCTTTTGGGGCACGGCCCGCAGCCGTCAGTTGGCCTTGCCGATGTTGATGAGCTGCACCCGGCGGTTGACCGGCGCCTTCGGGTCCGCCGGATCGACGGGAAGCTCCGACCCAACGCCGATGCCGACCAGATGGCTCGCGGGAATCGCAAAGGTGGTGCTCAGCGCTTCGACGATGGCATTGGCGCGCTCGTCGGACAGTTTGAGATTATGCTTCGGATCGCCGGTGGCGTTGGTGTGGCCGACCACCAGAAACTTGTTCTTGCTGAGGATCGGGTGATGCAGCGCATCGGCGATCTGCCCGACGGCACGGTAGGAACTCGGCTCGATCGCTATCGAGTTGTTCTCGAAATTGATCTCGACTGTGAGCTGGGGCATCCCCGCGAGCCGGCTCCAGTTCGGCAGGTTGGCGACGCCCTGGCCGACGTTCTCGGTGACTTCCTGGACGAGAAGGGCCACGTCGATCGGGGCGCCTTCGTTCGAGACCTGGCCGAGAGTGTTGACGAGCTGCGTTTCGCTCAGGTCCTGCGCGTTCGCCGTGGTGGTAGCCAACAGCATGGCAAGTGCCGCGCCGTAGCCGAGGTTGCGTATGACGGACATGGTGTTGTCTCCGGATCTCGACATGGATCAACGCCATCCGGCGTCGGTGATGGCCTGGTTGCACTTGCCCGAATCGATGCGCACGGTCTTCAGCAGGCAGCCAAGGATGTTGTACTCGCCGACCACGCCCTTGCAGTGCTGATGCGCGTCGGTCGAGCAGACTTGCATGACGCTGGCTTGCGCAGCCAAGCGCTGCTGGATCGACGCGGTTACGGTAGCCAGCGTCGAAGTGCAGGTCGGCGAAACGGCAGCCTGGTTTTTCTCCAGACACTGCTGGATCTGGTTGTTGCCGAGATTAACCCCGGCGCAGTGCTTCTTGATGTCGGCGCCGCATTCCTTGGCCAACGTGGTGACGGCGTCGGCGAAGCTGATGGTCTGGGCGGCGGCCAGGCCGGCCTGGCCAACCACAACCGCCAGCGCGATCGCCCCGACAATTCCATATCGTCTCATTTGCAATATCCCTCATGATGGTGCCGAACCCGCTTCGGCAGCGCCTGGGCAAACTCCGCCTGCCCAATCCCCGATTCGGACGGGCCGACGCCCAGTCCATAGCGCCATGCGCCAGCAATCGCTTCCCTTTACGGGACATTCACAGCCGCAGAGTCCGACGATCCGCGAGACGTCAGGGGTCCTGCGAGCTTTCGACAAATGCCCTAACAGTCTTTGGTAGGTCCGCTGCCGATACCGAAGCGCTCGGTACCCAGCCATCGGCGGTCTGAACCGAGGCAGCAAGCCTGAGGCCCGTTTCCTCAAGGGTGAGCACCGCACCCCGACACATCGGCACCAGAGCCTTCAACAAGGACAGCAGATCAGCACGGGCGCGTGAAGCGTCGCGCGGCCCTTCGCCGGGAAATTCGTCTCCCGCGACGACGAGTACGTCGAAACGCTCGAACGGAAGGCCATCGCGCAGAATGGACATGTCGTTCACGCAAACCACCGCGGCCTCCACCGTCGGGTCGGTCATCAGGACCGTGGCGCCGGCATAGGCTCCGGCAGGCCCCGGCACGGTCCGGCTCCCGCCGATCCACACGCCTTCCCGCCCTGTCCGCCCGACGACTAGCCCGCCGGCGGCAAGCTCGCGCGCCACCCCGACGGACATGGCGCCCGGGTCGGCTGCGCCCAACAGGACGACGATCGGGATGCTGCCCTTTCCCGGCAGCAGACGCGACAGGATCTCGCCGTAGACGTGCGGGCCGGAAACGCCGAGGTCGGGCTGGGCGTTGACCTCGCATACCAGCGCTCCGATTTCGAACCACGAACGCGAAATGTCCTCGATCAGCAGATCGACGCCAGCGAGATCGAGGCGCAGGGCGTCGGCGGCACGGATGGCGAGCTGGCGGATGTCCGGGTGGACGCGGTCCATCACGCCGCGTGCGAAGCCGCCGAGCGTCGTGTTGGCTGCCCCGCGCAGACGCACCCACTGCCCTTGCGCCGGAACGCTGTCGACCGTCATGCCTGCCTGTTCGAGCTGCGCATGCGCGTCGTCATCAAATGCGATCGGCGCCTTGGCACCACCCGCCCCGGCTCCCCTCGCCCGCGCCGCGTTTTCGCGCTCCACAAGAGCCCGCACGGACGTCTGCCCGTCGCCGGCGACGCCTCCCGGCACCCTTTCCGATGCCCAGAGCAGGTCCGAGTGCATGATGATCAGCCGATAATCCCTGCCTTCGAAATGCTTCTCCACCAGGACCCCGCTGCCATGTTCCGAC
>JAEUMA010000262.1 GCA_016793565.1 Rhizobiaceae bacterium | reverse complement strand
GCCGCCTATTTCCTCGACGCCGACGAATTCGAGGACAACTACGGCGCCGACCCGAGCGACGAGGACTTTGTCGCCGCGCTCTACGAGAACGCGCTCGGCCGCCAGCCGGACGATGCCGGCGCCGACTTCTGGGAGGACGCGCTGTCAGACGGCCTCTCGCGCGAGGCGGCCCTCGTCGCCTTCGCCATGAGCGCCGAAAACCTCACCAACAACGCACCCAACATCGACGACGGTTTCTGGGTCGGGTGACGGACGGGGGGCGGCGCCAGCCGAGAGCAACGCGTTACGTAAGCTCGCGGATACCATTTCCGATATGGCGGGGGCATGCCTCGGATCATACGGAGCGGATTGAATTCGGTGAATCGACGGAACAATATGTGGCAGGCTGCTGCCGCGTTTTCCCTGCCACCTCCCCGCGAGACCCGAGTCAACCCCAGCGTCAGCGCACTGGAAGTCCGAGCCGTTCCCATTGTTCGGGCGGAATAGCTTCTCCGACCTGGAAGGTGAACGACAAAACCCTCGTCACATCGGCGTCCACTCCGCACCGGAAGGCCAGACCGTACCATCTCGTTCTCGTGCGGAAAGCGGCGTCTGGAACGTCAAGAACATTGCCGGCCTTCAACATCACAAGAGGCACAAGGTCCGGAAAATACGAGGCCGACTGCAGTTGCTGTTGCAACTCGCTGGCGCACAGCCTGGCAGCGCGCTGATCGCGAGGCATGTCGCCCATCGAGGTGACGGCGAGCGCGTCGCCGCTGTTACGCCGCGAATTGAGCTTTCGAACACCGGGAAGGCCCGAATAGCCGCCAGACGTGGAAGCGGTCGCGGCTGCGGAGCTCGCCACATTGACGTTGCGGCTTCCGGTCTTGGAGTACCTTGTTGGGCTGGGCTTCGGCGGCGTCGCGGGTCTGGGCGTCGGCGCACCGGCAGATGCAGGAAGCTGGACCTCAGCATCACCGCCGTCCGCCGCCAGAGGCCTTGGTGACGCGTCACTCTCCTTGCCGGCGTCATTTGCTTCGGCCTCTTCTTTGGCCTGCTCCAGGTCACCTTGCTCAGAAGTCGCTTCCTGCTGCAAATCCCGCGTGTCCCCGGCGTCTCTCCTCGCGGCTTCTTCCTTGTCTGTGTCTTTGGTTGCATCCGCCGGCTCGCCGGAGTCTGGCGACTCCGCCGATTTCTTTTCCGCGACACTCGGCTTGGGATCGTTTTCCTTCATCGGCGCTGGCGAGCTGTCTTCCGCGCTGCCTCCGTCGGGAGATTCCCTGGAACCGGAATCCTTCTCGCCGAACCGGAAGACAGGCTTCAGGACCTCGATCTGCGGCGGCTTCGGCAGTTGCTCTTCAGGTGGCGGCGGCTTTTCAGCACTGGGCTCCGCCGGAGGTTCTGGCTTCGGCTCAGGTGGCGTTTCCGCCTTAGGCACTTGCGCGGGTGGCGCGGGGGCGGGTTTTGGTTTCGGCGGATCAGGCGGCGGCACCAAGGCGACGTCTATCGCTTGCTCCTGCAAAGGCTGCCGAGGGGGACGAGCCTGTCCATAGACCATCAACGCGGCGGCCAGCGCATGCAGGATCAGTGATGCGGGCACCGCCCACAGCAGATACCGACCCCGATCCGATGTCTCGTCCTTCATCCACACCGATGTGGAACGAAATTGCGGTGGCATCAAGCATACGCGGCGAGACAATAGGCAGCCGTTGCGGTCGCCGAAGCGCTTCTCTCCGAAACGTTCGAGGGGCACCTCACGGCCTGGCTGGTGCCGACGGAGGGCGGGGCAGACGTATGGCGGCGGCTGACGAGGCAGCAAATCTTGCTACCTTCGCCGTTGGAACTGGTTCCGCCGAAAGGCGGATGA
>JAEUMA010000229.1 GCA_016793565.1 Rhizobiaceae bacterium | reverse complement strand
GGTCTGCGGGCCGATGACGAGGTCCACAACCGGCGAGCGGCGGATGATCTCCCGCCCCTCCGCCTGCGCCACGCAGCCTGCCACGCCGACTATGGTCTCGTGGCCCCTGCCCGCACGCTCCGCCTTGATCTTGCGGATGCGGCCGAGCTCGGAATAGACCTTTTCCGCCGCCTTTTCACGAATATGGCAGGTGTTGAGCAGGACGAGATCGGCTTCCTCGACCCTGTCGGTCGGCGCATAGCCTCCGGCCGCCAGCGCATCGGTCATGCGCTGCGAATCGTAAACGTTCATCTGGCAGCCATAGGTCTTGACGAAGACCTTCTTCGACTGCGCTTCCGCGCCGCCCGCCTGCGGGGCATCCGCCGCGATCATCCCTTCCATGCGGCGCCTTTTAGCGCCATCGCATGACAAAATACAGACGTCTTTGCGATGAGGCCTTAGCCATTGTCACCGCACTCGATAGCGAGGCACTACCTCGTAAGCTCACAGTTGAACGGGGTCTGCGGAATGACCGCACTCGCATTTTGATTGTCTCGCTCCGGCCTACGCCTCAGCTATCGGAGCGCCAAGCCGATCCACCACAGCTGCACCCGAGAAGTATAACCATTTAGAATAAAATATGTCTACCGGGAATTAATGATTACCCTTTCCGAACCATGGCCTGCAGATGCGCAACATCATCACGAAGTTTTTTATATGGCAATTTTATATTTAACGAGGCGCCATTTATGAAGAATGCCGTCGAATCTGGATTATTGTCCTTTATCCAAACCACATGGCCGAAATTTACCGTTGAATTACCGCCCTGCACCAGCGGGACTTCCATGAACATTTTAAGATCTCCCTAAATTAGACAAACCTGTCTTTCCACTTTACATACTGCCAGATATTGAAATATGTTACCATCTATCTAATTGCATATTTCTTATCATCTTCGTTCAGCTGGATTTTTTGTGGAGTGCCCCAGCGCCTCGGCCAGCATCGTACGCACCGCCGCCTCGGCCTCGCGCGTCACCTGCTTGCGGTCCATGCCCTTGCGAAAGGCGATCGGCTCTCCGAAACGCACTTCGGCGTCGAAGGCCCGTCGTCCGAGAAGGCCCATCAGATGTGGCACCAGTTCCTCGTCGCCGATCCAGCCCGTGATGGACCGCTCGCGCCGGCCCATCGCCATGCCATGCAGCCGGGTATAGGCGATGGCGACCGGCTGGACGAAGACCGTGTCGTGACCGCCGCCGGCGGCAATGGCCGCCGCGCCGACCAGCGTGCTCTTGAACGGCAAGAGGAAAGTGCCGTCCGAGGTGGTCCCTTCCGCGAACAGCACAACAGCCTCGCCGCCGCCCAGCCGCTCAGCCACGGCGCCGGCCTGGGCGCCTGAGCTTCGCTTGCGGTCGCGCTCGACGAACACGGTGCGCTGCAGCCGGGCGATCGGCCCGATCAGGGGCCATTGCTTCACCTCGGCCTTGGCGATGAAAGTGACGTCGGCCACGGAGCCGATCGCCATCACATCTGTCCACGAAACGTGGTTCGCGGCGATGAGCAGCGGCCGGCCGCTGCCCTGCGCGCCGACGCGGCGCACACGCACGCCGACCGCCCAGAGCACCGTGCCGTGCCATAGCCGCGCTATGGGATGCCGGATGCCCCAGCCGAAATACTGGGCGAGCAACTGGACGGGGAACAGCGCCAGGGTGACCAGTGCGACGCCGGCCAGGGGCACCGCGATGCGCATCCACTTCGCCATCGCGCCGCAGGCCTCAGCGCAGGTCGCGCCGCATGACCAGCGCGCCGGTACGCCGCCCGTCGGCGGCACGGTAGTAGGCCGGCCGCCTGCCTACCTCGCGGAAGCCCAGCCGGCGATAGAGCGCCAGCGCGGGTTCGTTCGTCTCGTCCACTTCGAGGAACAGAGCGTCGGCCCGCTGGCGGTGGAGTTCGCGCAGCACCGCATCCATCAGGCGCCAGCCCAAGCCCTGCCGCCGCTGCGTACGCGACACAGCAACCGTCAGGATTTCGGCCTCGCCTGCGGCGAGCCGCGCCAGTACGAAGCCGGCCGGCGCGGCGTCCCCGCGCCCCACCTGGCGCGCCGCGAAGCCGAACACCGTGTTCTCACCCAGCAAGGCCGAAAACTCATCGCCCGACCACGGCCGGGCAAAGTCCTCCCGGTGGATCGCCGCCACCGCGTCGCTGTCGGAGAGGCGCAGCGCCTCCATGGCGTAGTCGCGCGGGCGCGTGGCGATGAAGGGAATGCGCATGGTTAGAGCCGCGGCAGCACGAAGCCGGCCTGCGGCTTGGCGTCGGCGCCGCGCAGATAGGTCGGCTTCGGCCGCCCGGCCGCCGCGTCCTTGCCCGTGCCCAGCCGCGCATAGACCGCGATGTCGGCGGTCGCCGCCTCGGCGCCAATGTCGAGGCCGCCACCGGTCGCTTCCGCGACCTGCCGGGCGGCGCTGCCGGCGAGCAGCGGCCGCTGTTCGCGCGCGATGTCAGCGAGGGTGGAAAGGCTCGTCATGGCCGGACCATAACGCAGCTTCCCCAATCCATCGTAAAGGGCGGCATGGAATTCGCCGCGGCCGGCATCGAGCACGACGAGCACCGGCCGGCCATCCGCCTGCGGGCGGCAAGCCTCTGCCAGCGCCTCCAGTGTGGTCACCCCGACCGCCGGGATCTTCAGCGCAAGCGCGAAGCCGCGCGCGGCGGAGACACCGACCCGGATGCCCGTGAACGAGCCGGGACCGGTCGAGACGACGACGCGCCCGATGTCGGAGAGCTGCTTGCCGGCGGCGGCCAGCGCCTCGCCGATGACCGGCATCAGCTGCTCGGCATGACCGCTGCCGATGTCATGCACCGCGCGGCCGAGTTCGTGACCGCCTGCCGTGTCGTGGATGCTGGCGGCGCCGAGGTTCGCGGCAGTGTCGATGGCGAGCAGGATCATGGGAGGCCGCCCTCCCGTGAAGGGTTCCTATGTGAGCCAGCTGTTACGAGCGGAATGCCGCGTCTCTCTGCTCCCCCCTCTGGCCTGCCGGCCATCTCTTCGCTCCTGCCGACCGCGCCGGCAAACGCAGTCGGAAAGCCGCCGAGGGGAGACAAGGCGCTATCCCTGCGCCTTGCGTTCGAGCCGGCGGGCGTGGAGGACCGGCTCGGTGTAGCCGTTGGGCTGGGCGCGGCCTTTGAACACCAAGTCGCAGGCCGCCTGGAAGGCTATGGAACTCTCGAAATGCGGCGCCATCGGCCGGTAGAGCGGGTCGCCCGCGTTCTGGCGATCGACGACGGCGGCCATCCGCTTCATAGTCTCCAGCACCTGGCTCTCGCTGCAGACGCGGTGATGCAGCCAGTTGGCGATGTGCTGGGAAGAAATGCGCAGCGTCGCGCGGTCCTCCATCAGGCCGACATCGTTGATGTCGGGCACCTTTGAGCAGCCGACGCCCTGGTCGATCCAGCGCACAACATAGCCGAGAATGCCCTGCGCGTTGTTGTCGAGCTCCTTCTGGATGTCCTCGGCCGACCAGTTGGGACGCACCGCCACCGGGACGGACAGGATGTCGTCCAGCTTGGCCTTGGGTCGACTCCTGAGCGCTGCCTGCACCGCATGCACGTCGACCTGGTGGTAGTGCGTCGCGTGCAGGGTCGCGGCCGTCGGCGACGGCACCCAGGCGGTGTTGGCGCCAGCCTTCGGATGGGCGATCTTCTGTTCGAGCATCGCGGCCATCAGATCGGGCATCGCCCACATGCCCTTGCCGATCTGGGCATGGCCGGCGAGCCCGCATTCCAGCCCGGTGTCAACGTTCCAAGCCTCGTATGCGGAAATCCAGGCGGCCTGCTTCATGTCGCCCTTGCGGATCATCGGGCCGGCTTCCATCGAGGTGTGGATCTCGTCGCCGGTGCGGTCGAGGAAGCCGGTGTTGATGAACACCACGCGCTCCTTCGCCGCACGGATCGCTTCCTTGAGATTGACGGTGGTGCGCCGTTCCTCGTCCATGATGCCCATCTTGATGGTGTGGGGCTTCATGCCGAGCAAAGCCTCGACGCGCGCGAAGATTTCGGCGGCGAAGGCCACTTCCTCGGGGCCGTGCATCTTCGGCTTGACCACATACATGGAGCCGGCGCGGGAGTTCTTGCGGCGGCCGTTCGGGCCGACGTCATGCAGCGCGATCAGCGCGGTGACCGCGGCGTCCATGATGCCCTCCGGCACGTCGGAGCCGTCGGCCAGCTGGATCGCCGGATTGGTCATCAGGTGGCCGACATTGCGCACCAGCATCAGCGAACGGCCGGGCAAGGAGAGTGTGGAACCGTCGGGCGCGGTATATTCGCGGTCGGCATTGAGCCGGCGCGTGAAGGTCTTGCCGCCCTTGGCGACTTCCTCCTTCAGGTCTCCCTTCATCAGGCCGAGCCAGTTGCGGTAGACGGCGGTCTTGTCTTCGGCGTCGACGGCGGCAACTGAATCCTCACAGTCCTGGATTGTCGTCAGCGCCGACTCCAGCACGACGTCTGCGATGCCGGCCGGATCGGTCCTGCCGATCGGGTGCGAGCGGTCGAGAACGATTTCGGCATGCAGGCCGTTGGTGACGAGCAGGACCGCCTGCGGCGAAGCGGCGTCGCCGCGGTAGCCGGCGAACTGTGCGGGGTTCTTCAGGCCGACGGACCTGCCGTCCGCCGTGGCAACCAGCCGGCCGCCTACCACCTTCAGCGACGAGATGCCGGACCAGGCCGCGCCGTCGAGCGGCGCCGAGCGGTCGAGGAAACCGCGCGCCCAGGCGACGACCTTGTCGCCGCGCTTCGGATTGTAGTCCTTCCCCTTCTCGGCGCCGTCGGTCTCGGGAATGGCATCGGTGCCGTAGAGCGCGTCATAGAGCGACCCCCAGCGTGCGTTGGCGGCGTTGAGCGCATAGCGCGCGTTCATCACCGGCACGACGAGTTGCGGTCCGGCGACCACGGCGATCTCCTGGTCGACATTCGCCGTCGAGACCGAGAAGGCCGGCCCTTCCGGCACGATATAGCCGATCTCTTTGAGGAACGCGGTGTAGGCCGCCATGTCCACCGGCGCACCATTCTCTCGGTACCAGCGGTCCAGCTTCTCCTGCATGGCGTCGCGCTTGGCGAGCAACTCGCGGTTCTTCGGCGCCAGGTCGCGCACGATCGCCGCGAAGCCGGCCCAGAAAGCGGCCGGTTCCACACCGGTCCCGGGGATGGCCTCCTCGACAACGAAATCGTGCAGCTCGCGCGCGACGGCCAGACCATGGAGTTGAAGCTTATCGGCCAATTGCAGAACCCTCCGTTGGCTGCGCCCACAGGCGCGCAGTGGTTCAACACATGGCGCAGCGGCGCGTCAATGGCGAAAAAAGCAGCACCGACGCCAACGAACAGCATGCTTGTCATGTCGGCTTGGCTGTAGTCGAAACGTCCTAAGCGGGAACAGACCAGGAGACCACTGTGGCCAAGGCCCCGACAATCGAAATCCAGAACTTCACATCGCCCGGATCAACCTATCGGGTCGACGCGGCCAAATACGAAGCGATGCGAGGGGCAATGCTTGCCGCCCTGCCCGCAGCAGAGCCAGGCGTCACGGTGGCGGAGCTCAAGACGGCGCTGCTTCCCCACCTGCCCGCGGCGCTGTTTCCCGGAGGTGCGAAGGCCGGCTGGTGGCTGAAGGCCGTCCAGCTCGACCTGGAAGCCAAGGGTCTTGTCCGGCGGACCGCGACTTCGCCGCTGCGATTCTACCGTACGTAGCCCCGTCAGGCCGCCACGCGCGGACGGCCGGCGGCCACCGCGACCACGCGCGCTTCGATGAAGGAGCGCTGCCCCTCCACCGTCGCGGTTTTGAACTCGCGCGTCACCTCGATCTCGGCCGCATCGGCTCCCGCGGCCACGGCCCGCTCGGCGGCCATACGGCGCACATCGGCCTCGGCCGCCTGCATGGCCTCGTCTTCATCCAGAAAATCGCGCACCGTCTCGCCGGAAGCCAGCCTGAACAGCCCTTCCTTCGGCTGGCTGACCGTCGCCTCGGCGGCGACGCGCACCTGGCCGACGACGGCGCCCAGCGCGTTCGCGACGTCGGTGTCGACCGGGACCACACAGCGGTTACCGACCAGGGGGCCCAGGCCCGCATAGTGAAGCGGCGCCGAGGCGCCGAGCCCGACCACCGGACGGTCGAGCGCCACGCTGACCCGGGCAATCGAACGACGCCCGTCGAGGCCACGCTGAACCAGCGCGTGTGCCACGGTCTCGGCGCCCTCCAGCCCGTCCTCGGCGAAGGCCGTCTCCAGAATGACCTCGGCCGACCGGCGGGTCACGGCCTCCAGAACGCGGGCGGCGATCTCTTCCGGACTTTCGGCGATCGCCTGGCCGCGGCCGTCGCGGCGGCGCGCGAAGAGCTGCGCGCCGAGCCGGGCAGCGCCTGCGTCCCAGTTAGACTGGCGGCCAAGCACATGGGCGGCGTCCGAGGGCGTGAAGCCGGCGACGTGGACGAGGCCGCGCGAGACGAGGCGCGTCAGCGTTGCGTTCTGCGCGGTCGACGACAGCAGCGTATCGATGGCGGCCGGGACGGCTCCGATCTGCTCGTAGAGGCGCGCCTCGGCCGGCGTCAGGCCGGCCGCAAGCCGTTCCGGCATGCCCGTGCGCACGGCAAGCCTGCCGTCCATCCGACCGGCGTTGGCGGCGCGAAGCTGGCGCTCCAGCACGGCGGTCACCGCCTCGCCGTGCTGCATGGCGGCCAGCGCCAGCGGCACCAGACGGCGCGGGCCCAGCGTCAGCCGCGGCTTCAACCCGCCGTCCTCCAGGCCGACCTCGGAATCGCCGCCCAGGCCGAAAGTGCGCATGGCGACCGCCTCGACCATGGTGCGGAACCCGCCGACCGTGGCGCCCTCGGGATCGAGCCGCGGGCGGCCGCGGTCCAGCACCGCGACGTCGGTGGTCGTGCCGCCGATATCAGAGACCAGCGCGTCGTCCAGCCCGGTCATGTGGCGCGCTCCGACCAGGCTGGCGGCCGGGCCGGACAGGATCGTCTCGATAGGTCGCGCGCGGGCGAAGGCCGCCGACACCAGTGCCCCGTCGCCGCGCACCACCATCAGCGGCGCACGGATGCCGCGGCGGTCGAGGAAGCCTTCCGTGGCGGCGACGAGCCGGTCGATCATGGCGATCAGCCGCGCATTGAGCAGCGTCGTCAGCGCTCGGCGCGGCCCGCCTAGCTGGGAGGTGAGTTCGTGACTTGCGGTCACCGGCAGCCCGGTCCGTCCGCGGATCAGTTCCCGCGCGCCGACCTCGTGCGCCGGGTTGCGGGTCGCGAAATAGGCGCAGACCGCGAAGCCGGATACGCCGGCCGCCAGTTCCGGCAAAGCCTCTTCCAGCGGCGCCAAATCGAGCGGACGGGGGTTGGCGTGCACGTCGTGGCCGCCGGCGCAGAACACCACCGGGTCATTGCCGAGAGCGGTGCGCAGGCCGTCGCGGTCGAGGTCGGCCTGGCCGAAGCCGATCATCACCAGCGCGACGCGGCCACCCTGCCCTTCCACCAGAGCGTTGGTGGCGAGCGTGGTCGACATCGAAACCAGCTTGACGCTGGCGGGATCAATCGCCGCGGCGGCGATCACCGCGTCGACCGCGCCGCCGATCCCGACGGCGAGATCGTGGCGCGTGGTCAGCGCCTTGGCTTTGGCGACGACGCCGGTCGCCTCCGACCACAGCACGGCGTCGGTGTAGGTGCCGCCGGTGTCGATGCCGAGATAGAGCGCGGCAGGCGGCTTGCGTGTGTTCATCGCTGCTGAGGCCTTCGTTGTTCCGGCGCCCCATAGCCGATGATGGCCGCGCGAGGAAGGCAGGCGGCCTCTGGCGCACCGCAAGGCGCGGCCGTGGCGCAGTGCCCGGCCGCCCGCTTCGCTGCGGTAAGCCGCTCTAGAAAGCCACCCGGTCGCCACCCTTGAGGCCGAGGATTTCGCGAGCCTCCACCGGCGTTGCGATCTCCATGCCGAGTTCCTCGACGATGTGGCGGATCTTGCGCACCTGCTCGGCATTGGATGAGGCCAGCTTGCCGCGGCCGATATAGAGGGAGTCCTCCAGGCCGACGCGGACATTGCCGCCGAGCAGCGCGGTCATGGTCAGCATCGGCATCTGCATCTTGCCTATGCCGAAGGCCGACAGGCGATAGTCGTCGCCAAACAGGCGGTCGGCCGTCTGCTTGAAGAACATCAGCGTCTCATAGTCGGCGCCCATGCCGCCCGAAATGCCGAACACGCCCTGTACGAAGAAGGGCGGCTTGACCAGTCCGCGGTCGACGAACATCTTCAGATTGTACAGATGGCCGATGTCGTAGCATTCGAACTCGAAGCGCGTGCCGTAGGCCTGCCCGATCTCGACCATGATCCGCTCGATCATGTCGAAGGTGTTCGGGTAGATCATCTTCCACGTGCTTTCGATGTAGGGCTTCTCCCACTCGTGCTTCCACTCGGTACGCTTGGCGGCGAGCTGCGCGACGGAGAAGTTCATCGAACCCATGTTGAGGCTGGTCACCTCGGGCTGCGCGCGGTGAGCCGGCGCGATGCGCTCGTCCAGCGTCATGCCCAGCCCGCCGCCGGTGGTCAGGTTGAGCACGGCGTCCGTCGACTGCTTGATGCGCGGCAGAAACTCCATGAACAGGTCCGGGTTCTGCGTCGGCTTGCCGGTCTTGGGGTCGCGCGCGTGCAGATGGATGATCGCGGCGCCAGCCTCGGCCGCCTCGATCGCCGAGGCGGCGATCTCGTCCGGGGTGATCGGCAGATGCGGCGACATCGACGGCGTATGGATGCCGCCGGTGACGGCGCAGGTGATGATGACTTTGCGGCTCACTTGTCTTCCCCGGTCTGCGGTGCGATTTCCTGCTTCAACGCCATCAACCGCATCAGCGCGACGTCGCGCCAGCGCATGCGCTCGGGCAGGCCCGGCTTCGGCGTTTCGCTGCGGCGCCATTCCTCAATGCGCTGCAGCGCGTCGGACTGCCATTCATCTGCAACGGTCAGCGTGCGGCCGAGCGCGGCGTAGAGATGGCCGTAGCGGGTCGCATAGTCGAAGAAGCCGCTCGGCGCGTTGAGATCCATCGTCTCGAACGGCCCCATCATCGACCAGCGCAGACCGAGGCTGTGCTTCATCACCGCGTCCAGCCCGCTAGGCGAAACCACGCCATTGGCGACCAGCGCCATCGCCTCGTTGATGACGGCGGCCTGGAGGCGGTTCATGACGAAGCCTTCGATCTCCTTTTCGATCAGAACCGGCACCTGGCGGATCGAGGCGAGCAGATCGCAGACCTGCTGCACGAATTCGGGCGTGTTCCACGGCGCCGGCGCGACTTCCACCACTGGCATCAGATGCGGCGGATTGGCGGGATGCGCGACGATACAGCGATGGCGGCCCTTCACGTCCTTGAGGAAGGCGCTGCCCGGAATGGCGCTGGTGGAGCTGCAAAGCGGCACATCGGGCGCGGCGACGGCATCCATCCAGGCGAACAGGCCGGCCTTGATATCGCGGTTTTCCGGCGCGCTTTCC
The DNA here is from genome assembly GCA_016793565.1 of Rhizobiaceae bacterium. Taxonomy (GTDB): domain Bacteria; phylum Pseudomonadota; class Alphaproteobacteria; order Rhizobiales; family Rhizobiaceae; genus JAEUMA01. The sequence continues at coordinate 1,080 of JAEUMA010000229.1, read as the reverse complement.
TGCGCGTAGTCGGCTCCGGCCAGCGCTTCCTCCAGCGTCGGCGCCGGCCGCAGCAGCGAAGCCGCCGCCTCCGCGTCTGCCACCAGCCCCGCCGTCTCCATGTCCAGCAGCGACTGCGCCACGGCGCGCATGGCGGCTTCCGGCGCAACCGGATCGTTATCCCACAGCGACACCTGCCAGCCCGCGCGGGCGAAGGCCGCTGCCCATCCTCTTCCGATCAGGCCGGTCCCGACGATTGCGACTTTCATTCTTCCCACTCGATGTTGCCGTCGACGCCGATGAGCTGGCCGCTGACGCGTTGCCCTCCCTGCGAAGCCAGGAACTCGATCATCGCCGAAATGTCCTCGGGTTCGACCATGGTTCGCATGGAGATGTAGCGAAGGCATGCCGCCATATGGTCTTCGAACGATATGCCCAGCGCCTCCGCCTTGGCGCGCAGAACCCGGTCGATGCGCTCGCCGCGGATCGGTCCCGGCAAGATGGCGTTGACGCGGATGCCGAACGGGCCGAGCTCGCGGGCCAGGTTGGTGGTCATGGTCGTCACCGCGCCCTTCGTGGTGGTGTAGGGCAACCTCAGCGGCAGGCCGACCTTCACGCTGCCCGACGATATGTTGACGATCAGGCCGCTCTTCTGCGCCTTCATCATCGGAATGGCACGGCGCGCGAACAGGAAATGGCTGGTCAGGTTGGCGCGAAGGGAAGCGTTCCACTGTTCGAGCGTGATGTCTTCGGCCGGAGCCGTCGGCCCGGCGATACCGACATTGTTGACCAGCACGTCGAGCCCGCCGAACTTTTCGCGGAACGCGTCGTAGACGGCATCGACCGCCGCCTCGTCGCCGGCGTCGGCCTCAACCGCGATCAGGCCTGGGCAGGCTGCTGCCAGGGAGCGGATGCCTGCGCCATCGACGTCACAAGCCGCTACGCGCGCGCCAGCGGCATGGAAGCGCTGCGCAATCACGCGCCCGGCGCCGCCGCCCGCCGCCGAAATCAGAACCCGCAATCCTTCGAAATCCCGCGACCCCATCCGCGTCTCCCTGACCCGCTCTTTTCTGCTATAGCAATAATCGGCAGGCCGAGATC
>JAEUMA010000208.1 GCA_016793565.1 Rhizobiaceae bacterium | reverse complement strand
AACGTCGTGAGACAGTTCGGTCCCTATCTGCCGTGGGTGTAGGAATGTTGAAAGGATCTGTCCCTAGTACGAGAGGACCGGGATGGACGGATCTCTGGTGGACCTGTTGTGGCGCCAGCCGCATTGCAGGGTAGCTATATCCGGACGGGATAACCGCTGAAGGCATCTAAGCGGGAAACCCACCTTAAAACGAGCATTCCCTGAGAACCGTGGAAGACGACCACGTTGATAGGCCGGGTGTGGAAGCGCAGTAATGTGTGAAGCTTACCGGTACTAATCGTTCGATCGGCTTGATCGTTCTCATTATCTGTGCCCATCGCGGTTGCGATGGCAGGCACGAAAGACAACGGCTTCTCGATATGACATGCGCTCCGCTGACCTGGTGGTTATGGCGGGGTGGCTGCACCCGTTCCCTTTCCGAACACGGCCGTGAAACGCCCCAGCGCTGATGGTACTTCGTCTTAAGACGCGGGAGAGTAGGTCGCTGCCAGGTCTGCGGAGCGCATGTCGTCAATCTTCTCTTTACGGAAACCGCCTTTCAGGCGGCCCGAAAGCCGCGACAGCGGCTTTTTGTGTTTACGGAATTCTTGAATGTGGGCTTTGGCCCATGTTCTGGTGGCGCGGGGTGGAGCAGCCCGGTAGCTCGTCAGGCTCATAACCTGAAGGTCGCAAGTTCAAATCTTGCCCCCGCAACCATTTTTTCAAAAGCCCCGCCCTCCAGCGGGGCTTTTTTCGTCTCAGACGATCGGATCGCTCCTCGCGGATGGCCACGGCGTAGTCTACTTCCACGCGAGAAGGCGGCGGCTATGCCGGGCACTGAGTCCACTGCCGCATAGAGTGGAACGCCGATTGCGCTGTGATTCGCGTCGCCTGGACCGAAGCAGGAAGGATTTGCGTTGGGGCGTCACGCAAATTCGGCGTCATCGCCCGGGCGCGATGCCGATATAGCGGGCGCGCGGGCGAATCAGGCGATCCTCTCCATGTTGCTCAAGGGCGTGCGCCATCCAGCCGACGCAACGGCCGATCGCGAACAGCGCCAGGGCCGAGCCTTCAGGCAAACCCAGGATGCGGCGCGCCGAAACCAGCGCGAAGTCGATGTTCGGATGCCGCCCGGCGGAGTCCGCCATGATGGCGGTTAGGACGGAACCTCGGCGGCTTTCGGGAAGGCGCGCGAGCAGCGCCTTCGCGCGCGGATCCCCATTTGGGTAGAGCGGGTGGCCGAATCCCGGCATGCCGTCGCCCCGGCGAAGGCGTTGCTCCACAAGCGCGGCGATATCGTCTGTCGCGTCGATCTCGTCGAAAAGCTGTTCGACAAGGCTGGTGGTGCCTCCGTGGAGGGGACCGCTCAAGGCCGAAAGACCGGCGTTGAGGGATGCGCCCAGCGATGCTCCGGTAGATGCGACGACACGTATGGCAAAGGCCGATGCGTTGAGTTCATGATCGGCCAGCAGCACGAGCGCCTGCCTGACCACATCGGCGCCGTCCGGATCGAGGTTCCATTGCTTGGCGAGGTATTCGTGCACCGGTGCACCGTCCGGAATGCCGGCGACGGCAGCTGCCGCCGTGGCGCGAAGAAGAGATGCCGCGGCTTTCCAAAGCCGTCGACCGTCCCGTTGCCAAGCCGTGGCCCGGCCGGCTTCGACCAGTGGAAGCAGCATCTGACAGCGTTCGGTGAGCGGCAGGGCCGCAGCGGCGGCGAGTATTGCAGGATTCCAAGCAGGTTTCCCTTGCGGCGGCTCGACGAAGGGGTCGTTTTCGCCGCATTCCCACAGCAGCCGGGCGGTCTGCTCCAGCGAAGCGCGCTGGGACCATGCAGCAGCGTCGCGCCCACGGTAGAAGAGCCGCCCGTTTTCGATGAGCGTTATGGTTGAGGGCAGGACCGGAAGACCCCAGTCCAGCGTTGCTGCCGCGACTTCGCGCGGCCGGCGACCCACACTCTTTTTCTTCTTGAGCTGCTCGATGTCCTGTCTGCTGTAGAGCCGGCGGCGGGGATCGGCAGTCGCCTCAGTTGTGCGAATCAGCCCGCGACTCACATAGGCGTAGAGCGTCGCCCGCCCGACACCGAGGCTCTCGGCGGCGGCTTCAGCATCGAGATAGTGGGATGGGTCGGACATTGTTGAGGTTGATTTAATGAATCAAGATTGACGATATATGGTTGAGCATCAATCTACCCGGTGTCAACCCGCGAGGATGCCATGACCCATCAGGCAAGAAATTTCGTTCCCGCGCTCACAAGCGAGCATTCCGCGACCGGTCTCGAAAATGTCGTGGCGGCCCAGACCGAACTCAGCCATGTCGACGGCGAGGCAGGTCGGCTCGTCGTTCGTGGCTACGACCTGGAAAGCCTCGCGGACTGGAGTTTCGAGGCCGTGCTCGCATTGCTGTGGCGAGGCCAGCTTGGCGACGAAGAGCAGGATGAGGCCCGGATTCGCGCCGTTCTCGGCAAGGCTCGCGTGCGCGCGTTTGAGTTGATGTTGCCGTTGCTGCCGGCAGCCGACGGTCTGTCGCAGGTCGAAGGATTGCGCCTGCTGCTGTCGTCGCTGGCGGACGCCGAGACGGCGCCGCACCATGTCCTGGCGGTTGCATCGGTGCCGGTTTTCGCCGCCGCCATCGCGCGGCGCC
>JAEUMA010000157.1 GCA_016793565.1 Rhizobiaceae bacterium | reverse complement strand
GCGGTCCGGCCGTGCAAGCGCCATCGGCAGGAAGAGTACGTCGGCCGGCACCAGGAAGATGGAACTCTCGACGAAGGCGATGACCGCCAGCCATGCCTCCGCGGATTTTCGTGCGGCGAGCGAAAGCGTCCAGTCGTAGAGTCTGCGCAGCATCGGCGGCATCCCGGTTGCGGTTCAGGCCATACGCAGCATGGCGCGGCGGCACAATGGCCGCCTATTCGGCAAAATGCCACATGCTGCGTTGCACAAAGCTGAACCGCGCGCCGGCAACCGTTTTTTTTGCGGCAAGACGCGTGAACACCTATGCCGCCTCGACAACACCGCGCCAGTTGACGGCGGGCGCGGTGTTCCTGTAACCGGCTGTGGCTCGCGTTCTTTTCGAGCGCGACGCGCCCCTATGGCGGAATTGGTAGACGCGGCAGACTCAAAATCTGTTGCCCTCACGGGCGTGCTGGTTCGATCCCGGCTAGGGGCACCATCAATCAAGGCATTGAAACTGCGGTAGGCAGCACGGACGTTCATAGGTCGGTTGATCTTGCGCCCGCAAGCGCAGTGTCTCGGCGAGGCGCGCAATGCGAAAAATGCGATGGACGCTGTCAAGCGTTCGGCAAGATCGCCGAGCGCCGCACCCGCCGCTCGGCTCACCGCGAACCTGGTCCGCTTCGCCGCCGTGCAGGCCGGGGCCGAGCTGACGGCCACGTCCGCCGGTACTCGCTGCCGACGCTGAGGAGCGTCTTTTACATGGTCGATAACGGCGTGGCCACGGCGCGAAAGAACGGCCGGTTCCGGGCGGTGCTGCGGCTTTCGCGGATGAAGAGGCCCACCCGATTGCAGGCAACGGCACCCGGCAGGAAACCTCACTGTCTGTGACCGTTGTCCGCAAATGGTACGCGAACGGAGTTGCGTCAGTGTATCCTGGCACGGCAGCATTCTGAGAAGAGGAGGGTACTTCATGGCAAGCTCGTTAGTAGCACGCGGTGTCCGGCTTCTTTTGGGCGGAGTTGCCGCCAGTCTCGCGGCGATGGTGCCGGCTTCCGCACAGCAGTCGGCCGCACCTGCTGGTTCACCTTCGGCGACACGCGACATCGGCGGACTTCAACTTCCAGCCCCTGACGAGCCGTTCGGCGGCAAGATCGAACGTAACGCCCTGCAGTCGGCGCCGTTCTGGCAACCGCGCATCGTCCCGCCGCCCGGTGCGCCCAACGTGCTGCTGATCATGACGGACGATGTCGGCTTCGGAGCGCCGTCTACCTTTGGAGGCGTGATTCCCACGCCCGCGCTGGACCGCATCGCGGAGACGGGTCTGCGGTACACCAACATGCACTCCACGGCGCTCTGTTCTCCGACGCGGGCTGCGCTGCTGACCGGCCGCAATCACCACTCCGTCGGCTTCGGTGTCATTGCCGAGCAAGCTACCGGGTTTCCCGGCTACGACAGCGTTATCACCAAGGACAAGGCCACGCTCGGCACGATCCTGAAGGAGAACGGCTACAACACGTCGTGGTACGGCAAGAACCACAATACGCCGGGCTACCAGATCAGCATGGCGGGGCCTTTCGACCAATGGCCGACAGGTATGGGGTTCGACTACTTCTATGGCTTCATGGGTGGCGACACGAGCCAGTGGACGCCCGGCAATTTGTTCCGCAACACCACCCAAATCTATCCCTATGAGACGCAGAAGGG
>JAEUMA010000121.1 GCA_016793565.1 Rhizobiaceae bacterium | reverse complement strand
GCTTGCGCCGGCGACCGAGTACCGCGCCGGCACCTACATCTACAATGACCGAGCTTTGCTCAGCCGCGGCACCGCACGGCCCGAGCAGTGTGCGATGACCGTGCTGACCACGGTGGTCAGCCGGCCTACCGCCGGCCGGGCCATCATCGACGCCGGCTCCAAGGCGCTGACCTCCGACCTGCTCGGCCTTGAAGGCCACGGGCTGATCGTCGAGCATCCGGAGGCCGTGATCTATGCGCTCAACGAGGAGCACGGGCTGGTCGACGTCTCGCGCTGTGCTGAGCCGCCGAAGGTCGGCGATCGGGTCCGGATCGTGCCCAACCACACCTGCGTTGTCTCCAACCTGTTCGACCAGGTTTTCATCGTGGAGAAGGGTAAGTTGGCAGGGGCCTTAACCGTGGATGCACGCGGGCGTTCGGCGTGAGGATCAACGCTTGCGCCATCCGGCGCATGCGTTCATGGTCCGGCGGTTTTCGGGAGGCCTTCCATGCGGTTTGCGACTGCACTTCTTTCGTTCATCCTGCCTGCGCTCGCGATCTGCGATGCGGCGGCGCAGGACGCCACCGCGCCTAAAGTCGTCGTCACGCCGCTGGCGTCGAAGACGCAGACCGCGACCGGTCAGCCGATCCTGCTGCCGCAGAAGAATGTCCAGGTAGTCGTATCTTCCTTCGAGATCCCCGTCGGGGCGAAGCTGCCGGTGCACAAGCATCCATTCGCCCGCTATGCCTATGTCGAGGCTGGAACACTCGAAGTGACGGCCGTCGAGAGCGGCAAGAGCAATGTCTACAAGGCTGGCGATTTCATCGTCGAGATGATCGACCAGTGGCACAGGGCTGCCAATATCGGGTCGGACGCGGTCAAGCTGATCGTCATCGACCAGATCGAGGCCGGCGCGCAGAACACGATTCTGCAACAGTAGCAGTCGTTTGCAGCGAAGCTTTCAGAGCTGGGATTCGATCGGCAGATAGCGGACGAGCCCTGCGAGAAGGCGGCGTCTGAATCCCGCCTCCGGCTCGCTTCGGAACTCGACCGGATTTCCGTTTGTCACGCCCCGCCAGCGCAGACGCTGGTTGTGGATGTCCAGCGAGTAGCTCGTTTGCGGCGATTTTTCCTCCTCCAGGCGCTTCTTGAGAACGCGCACGAGATCCCGATCCTGGAAAAGCACCCCCATCTCGGAATTGATGGATACGGAACGCGGATCGAAGTTGAAGGAGCCGATGAAGCCGATACGTTCGTCCACCGTAAAAGCCTTGGTATGCAGGCTGGCTCCCTTGGAGCCGAACACGGAGATGTCGCGGCGGTGGCCGAACAGCTGAAACTCGAACAGCCGCACACCGCGGCGCAGAAGACGGCGCCGGTAGTTCGCATAGGCACCATGCACAGCGGCGACGTCCGTGGCGGCCAGCGAATTGGTGAGCACGGACACACTGACGCCCCGGTTGGTTAGTTCGGACAGGATCGAAACGCCCCTGCGGCCCGGTATGAAGTATGGGGAAACGATGTTGAGCGTCCGCTCAGCGCCGCGGATGAGGGGCATCAATTCCTTCGTCAGCCAGTTTCGGCGCCGCTTGCCCAGCGCCTTCTCCGGCGGGTCGGCGATCACGCGCGCCTGCTCCGTCCAATGGACGGCGCCTGCGCGCGCCACGAATTCTTCCAGCGAGATCGGATCGGTCTTGCCGACCGCGTCGAGTTCGCCCTCCGATGCTGCCGCGGTTCTCGGATGCCGCGGCCTGGCGCGATTGAGATCGCGAATGCGCCAGGCTGCCTTGCTGTTCCAGTAGGCCTCGAAGATGCTCCTGGTCTGCGTAGCCGCGGTACCCAGGATCAGCAGGTCGAGGTCGCGGAAATTGGTGTCCGCCGCGTCGAAATAGGCATCGCCGATGTTGCGGCCGCCGACGATGGCGGCGCGCTCGTCGCAGATCCACGCCTTGGCGTGCATCCGGCGCGTCATCGACAGCATGCGCGCGGCGAATTCGATGCTGCGCAGGAGGTGCCCGTTGCGCATGCCGCTGGGGTTGAAAAGCTTCAGCTCGATATTCGGATGGGCGTCGAGCGCCAGATAGCCGGCGTCGCTCGATCGCGGATTGAGGTCATCCAGCAGGATCCGCACCTTGACCCCGCGGTCGGCTGCGTCGACCACTTCTTTGGCCAGCAACCGCCCGACACGATCGTCATGCCAGAGGTAATACATCAGATCGAGCGTTCGAACAGCACTGCGGGCTGCCAGAATACGCACCAGAAGCGCCTCGCGGTTGTCGTCGAGCAGGATCAGGCCGCTGCGTCCAGCCTTGGCGTGATCCGCCCAGCTCTGAGAAATCCCGACGTCCATCAATCTGCCTGACCGCAGCCGCCTTTCCGGGCAACTGCCTAAGAACACATCATACCAGATCCGGTTGCATGTACATTTGACGAATTCTCTCGAGGTTCAATCCCGCCTTGAGAGGCAAGTGATCCGACGCCAGACGGGCCAATGGCGTCTGGTGCACTTCGATGGTGGAGATGATGTCGGCCGGCCGGGCCAGTATGCGGTCGAGCGCGAGCAAGGGAAAGCGCGAGGGAAAGCTTGGGATACTGGCGTGAAGCGGGCCGAAATGTGGGATCAGCGGCAGCAGCGCCGAGCGGTTTCGCACGCGCCATTCGTTCAGATCGCCCACCAGCAGCGTCGGCCTCAGAACGGACTGCGCCGCCTCCACCAGGGCGTTGGCCTGGCGGGAACGGGACCGCCGCAGCAGGCCGAGATGCGCAGCGATGATGCGTAGCGGCACGCCCCGCAGCTCAAGATCCACGATCACCGCACCGCGAGGTTCCAGGCTGGGCAGGTTGACGGGGCGGACTTCCTGCACGACGCTCTCGCGCGCCAGCACCAGATTGCCATGCCAGCCATGGCTGACACGGTTGCTGGGCCGGTAGACCGGAACCAGCCCGGTTTCCTTCTGCAGCGTATCAAGATCGAGCAGGCCGTGCCGGCTGCCAAGACGCTCGTCCGCTTCCTGCAGCGCAATGATGTCGGCGTCGACTTCCTTGACGACGCGAGCGATCCGTCCAGGGTCGAAACGGCCGTCCGTGCCGACGCATTTGTGCACGTGGTAGGATGCGATCGTG
>JAEUMA010000091.1 GCA_016793565.1 Rhizobiaceae bacterium | reverse complement strand
GATAGATGCGCTTGTCGGCGACCTTACGGTCGAGCACGATTTCCGAATTGCCCGTACCCTTGAACTCTTCGAAGATGACTTCGTCCATGCGGCTGCCCGTGTCGATCAGTGCGGTCGCGATGATGGTCAGCGACCCACCTTCCTCGATGTTGCGCGCCGCGCCGAAGAAGCGCTTCGGGCGCTGCAGGGCGTTGGCGTCGACACCGCCGGTCAGCACCTTACCGGACGACGGCACGACGGTGTTGTAGGCGCGGCCGAGGCGGGTGATGGAATCCAGCAGGATGACGACGTCGCGGCCGTGCTCGACGAGGCGCTTGGCCTTTTCGATCACCATCTCCGCCACCTGCACGTGGCGGGCAGCCGGCTCGTCGAAGGTCGACGACACCACCTCTCCCTTCACCGAGCGCTGCATGTCGGTGACTTCCTCCGGGCGCTCGTCGATCAGAAGCACGATCAGGTAGCATTCGGGATGGTTGGTGGTGATGGAATGGGCGATGTTCTGCAGCAGCACCGTCTTGCCGGTGCGCGGTTGCGCGACGATCAGCGCGCGCTGGCCCTTGCCGAGCGGCGCCACCAGATCGATGACCCGCGGCGAGATGTCCTTGGTGGTCGGATGCTCCACCTCCATCTTCAGCCGCGAAGTCGGATAGAGCGGCGTCAGATTGTCGAAATGAATCTTGTGACGGATCTTCTCGGGGTCATCGAAGTTGATCGTATTGACCTTGAGCAGCGCGAAATAGCGCTCGCCTTCCTTGGGACTGCGGATCGGGCCCTCGACAGTATCACCCGTCTTCAGTGAAAAGCGGCGGATCTGCGAGGGCGAAATGTAGATATCGTCCGGGCCCGGCAGATAGTTCGCATTGGCCGAACGCAGGAAGCCGAAACCGTCCTGAAGCACTTCCACCACGCCGTCGCCGATGATCTCGACATCCTGTGCCGCCAGCTTCTTGAGGATGGCGAACATCAGTTCCTGCTTGCGCATGACGCTGGCGTTCTCGACCTCGAGCGATTCCGCGTAGGCGATCAGCTCCGGCGGCTTCTTGTTCTTGAATTCTGCGAGTTTCATTTCCTGCATGGGCAGACTCTGCGCGTAGAGGCGGGAAGGTAGGTGTGCTTAAGCGACGGATCGTCGAGGCGGCCTGAAAGGCGACGGCGGCACGTGACGGGGAAGGAAGAATCGTCTTTTAGCGGCGTCCCCGCCAAAGAGCAAGGCTCCAATTGCGACGTGCACTCGCGTCTTCGTCAGAAAGGCTTGACGACTACGAGAACCACGATCGCTATCATCAGCAATGTGGGCACTTCGTTGACGATCCGCCAGTGTCTGGCCGGCTTTTCGTTACGGTCCTCGGCAAAAAGCCGCACCGCGCGGGCCAGATAGCCATGCGCGGCCGACATCAGCGCCACCAGTGCGATCTTGGCGTGCAGCCAGCCGCCGGAAAAACCGAAACCCTTCCAGGCCAGCCAGAGACCAAGCGCCCAGGTTACGATCATCGCCGGATTGATGATGGCCCTGAGCAGCCGGCGTTCCATCACCTTGAAGGTCTCCGATTGCTGCGAGCCGCGCGGCGTGTCCGCATGGTAGACCATCAAGCGCGGCAGGTAGAGCATGCCGGCCATCCAGGCGATGACGGCGATGATGTGGAGCGCCCTGATCCAGAGATAGAGGTCGTCCGGCGACAGCACGAACACGACCGCCGTCAGCGCCAGGAAAACCACGATCGCCAGCGCGGCGCGGCGCATCGCCTGGCCCCCGGAACCATTATTACCCGTTTCGCTCATGACGCTGCCCGTCGCACACAGGCGATCATTTCCTCCACATGCGCGATCGGTGTCTCCGGCGTGATCCCGTGACCCAGATTGAACACCAGCGGGCCGCTACCCAGCGCCCCGCGGATAGCCTCCACGCCCTCCCGCAGCGCCCTCCCGCCGGCGACGAGCCGCAGCGGATCGAGATTGCCCTGCACGGCTCCGGAAGCCTGCAGCGCCTTCGCCTGTGCCAGAGGCACCGTCCAGTCGAGAGCCAAGGCGGTGACACCCGTCTTCTCGCGATAGTTCGAATAGGCGGCGCCGGCGCCGCGCGGAAAGCCGATGATCGGAACATGCGGATACGCCGCCTTGACGCGCCGCACGATCGACGCCACCGGGCCGACGCAGCAGGTCTCGAAGGCTGCATCGTCCAGCACGCCTGCCCAGGAATCGAAGATCTGCACCACGTCGGCGCCGGCATCGATCTGCCGGATCAGATAGGCCGCCGAATGTTCGGCCAGCACGTCGAGAAGCCTTCCGAACGCCTCCGGCTCGCGATACGCGAACAGCCGGGCAGGGGCCTGGTCGCTGGTGCCGTGGCCGGCGATCATGTAGGTCGCAAGCGTCCACGGTGCGCCGCAGAACCCGATCAGCGTCGTCTTGTCCGGGAGTTCCACGCGCAGGCGGCGCACCGTCTCATAGACAGGCGCCAGGTGCTCGTGGAAGCGGCCGGCGTCGAGCCGGGCCACGTCGGCTGCATCCATCGGCGTCATCATCGGCCCGTGGCCCTCGGCGAAACGCAGGTCGCGGCCGAGCGCGTGCGGTACCACGAGGATGTCCGAAAACAGGATGGACGCGTCGAAATCGAAACGGCGGATGGGCTGAAGCGTCACCTCGACGGCGAGATCGGGATTGTAGCAGAGGTCGAGAAAGCTCCCGGCCTTCTGGCGTGTCTGGCGATACTCGGGAAGATAGCGGCCGGCCTGACGCATCATCCAGATCGGCGGTGGCGACAGCGTTTCGCCTTCAAGCGCATCAATCATGCGACGGCGTGACGTCATGGTTGCCGATCCTGTCCTTCAATAAAGAAATCTTGAGAGAATCTTGATTCTGATTCTTAGAC
>JAEUMA010000045.1 GCA_016793565.1 Rhizobiaceae bacterium | reverse complement strand
CATCTCCGGCGGCGATGGCGACGACTCCATCTCCGGCGGCGCGGGTGACGACTTCCTCAACGGCGGCGACGGCGACGACTTCATCGCCGGCGGCTCCGGCGACGACATCATCCAGGGCGGTTCGGGAGACGACACCATCCTGGGCGGCTCCGGCGACGACTCCATCGACGACGCGGCCGGCAACGACTCCATCGACGCGGGCGCCGGCAACGACACCGTCAACGACGTCGCCACCGCCGACACCATCAACATGGGTACCGGCGACGACGTCCTCAATCTCTACTCGGTCGGCTATTACGGCACCGGTGCCGCCAATGCCGGCGAGAACCAGATCATCGACGGCGGCTCCGGCGACGATGAGCTCAACATCATCTACGGTGGCAACATCTACAGCACCATCACGGTCTACCCCTATGGCGATTACGGCCTGAACGGCGTCGTCGACCAGTCGGACGGCTCCGTCGCCGGCTTCGAGACCGTCAATATCGACCATCCGAGCGTCTATACCGGCGGTTCGTCGGGCGGCGACGTGTTCTTCATCGTCGACCGCAAGGCGTTCATGGCCACCACCGACGTGGTGTTCTGGAACGACTCCGGCAGCGGCTACTACCCGGACTCCTATGCCGACCATTTCGATGCCTTCATCGCCGAAGGTAACGACAACTCGAACGACGCCATCAGCAATGACGGCATCTCCTTCGAGGACAGTTCCGGCAACGACATCGCCATGGCCTGGGACTTCGACGACTATGGCGTGGTCATAGAGACCGCCCATAACGGCGAAGACCCGATCGTCATCGCGGTCGACGGCCTCTCGGGCAACGACACGCTGACGGCCAGCAATGGCAATGACGGCGAGATCCTGATCGGCGGGCTCGGCAACGACGTGCTCGACGGCGGCAACCTGCGCTCCGACGACATCGATGAAGACGTCTACGGTCACCTGCTCTTCGGCGGCCGCGGCGACGACACGATCAGCGGCAGCGAAGGCAACGACCTGTTCCACGGCGGCTACGGCAACGACACGCACGACATGCTCGAGCATGACGGCGATGCTCTGGTCGAGGACGGAAACGACTACTTCGTGTTCGACTTCGACGGCGTCGACAACTCGCCCAACAGTGCGGCGAGCGCCAACATTGAGGACGGCGACGGCTTCGACACCGTCACCGGCTTCACGCCGGGCGAGTATGACGACGGCGACCTGGCCAGCACGGAGGACACGCTCGTCCTGCTGATGGAGGAGACCGGTACGAACTCGATGCAGAGCTATCTGCAGAACAGCGGCTCGTCGCTGAAGTTCGTCCGCGATGCGAACGGCAATATCGACGTGACCCTGGCGCTCGACATCGACGGCAACGGCACGGCGGACGCCGCGATCACCTTCAACGACTACTTCTCGGCGACGGCTGATATCGGAGGTACGGGAGTTACGGCCGATACGGCCACTATCGCCCAGATCTCCGCGTTGATCAGCACGACCAACGGCGTTGACGACATCACCAACTCTTCTGGCCAGGATGACGGGCTGGATGCTGCGGGCGAGACGATCACCGTCACGAACATCACCGACACGCAGTTCGGCGGCCTGTTCGGGGAGATCAACTACGGCCTGGACTTCCAGGACAACATCAACCCGTTCGAGAACACCAACTACGATCCGCTCGGCGAAGGCTACAACGTCATCTGAGCCTGACGGTTCGCAACGAAACGGAGAGGCCGCCTTCGGGCGGCCTCTTTCTTTGGGTAGAGGCCCGCGCGGGCGTCATTTCAAGAAAGAAACAGGGAGTTTTTCCATGGATCACCTCTTCGCCGACGGCGTGAAGGACATGCAGGTCGCCAACGGCACGGTGCGCTTCACGCTGGTGCAGCGCGGCGCCGGCGAGCGCGAACTGATCGATGTCGGCCGCATCATCATCCCCGTGAACCGCGCCCGCGACATCATCACCGCCCTGCAGCGCGGCCTGGACGACGTCGCCGACCAGATCCGCAAGTCGCGCCAGGAAGGCAAGGCCGACGACAGCGCGGTCGCTAGCCACTGATCCGTCCGGGGCCGGCGCGATCGGCGCGGCGGTCCCTTCATGCATGCCGGCGCGGCCCTTCCCGAACAGGGGAGGGCCGCCGCCTCATCGGGGAACAGAATGGAGCCTTTGCCGGGTGAGCGCATCCGAGTGGCCTTCGTCGCGCCGGGCTGCGTGCTCGACACCGGTTCCGGCGCCGCGATCAGCGCGCGTACCGTGCTGGAAATGCTTGCAGTGGAAGGATTCGATTGCGCCTCCTTCACCCCCTCGGTCTTCGACGGCACCGAGGAGTTTCCGCTGACGCGGGTGCTGGGCGCCGACGCCGCGAAGCCGGAACATGCCGGCAAGTCCGTCCGCATCGTCAGCGAGGGCGTGACCCATCTGGTCTACCGCACGGCCAGCACGGTCGGCGCCAAGCTCACGGCGGCGGATCAACGCGCCGTCATCCAGGAAATCTGTTCCCGGGTGAAGGCGTTCAATCCCCATATCGTCTTCGCCTATGCCAGCGGCACCTACGGCGCGGCCCTGTTCGGGCAGCTCCGCAAACTTCCTTCCCGCATCGTCCTCTATTATCTCAACGCCGGCATCCGGCAGCCCGAGCTGTTCGCCATGAGCGACGCCGTGGTCTGTCCGTCGCAGGCCATGATCGCGTCCTGCCGCGAGCGGTTCGGCATCGAAGCGCATCTGCTCGCCGACCCGATCGCCAGCCGCAACGCCGCCGATCCGGAGCGGACGCTGGCGGCACAGGCTCCGCAGAGCCGCCGCCAGGGCTTCATCACCTTCATCAACCCTTCACCCAGCAAGGGCGCCACGCTGGTCTTCGCCCTGGCGCAGATGGCGATGCGGCAGCGTCCGGACCTGACCTTCCTGTTCGTAGAGGGCAGGGTGCGCAAATCGTTCTGGGACGAGCAGGGCTTTCTCAGGCGCGACCTGCCGAACGTGTGGTGGATTCCCAACCAGAGCGACATGCGGCCGGTCTACGACCGCAGCAGCGCGCTTTTGTTTCCGTCGCTGTGGTTCGAGGCTTCGGGCCGCTGCATCGCCGAAGCGCAGCTCGGCGGCATCCCGGTGCTGGCCACCCGCCGCGGCGGGATTGCCGAGCAGCTGGGGGGAAGCGGCTTCCTCTTCGACGTTCCGGAGCGCTTCAACGGCGAGACGCTGGCGATCCCGGACGAAGACGTCATAAGACCCTGGCTCGATACGCTGGTCAGGCTGATGGACGACGAAGCTTTCTACAGGCAAGCCGCCCGCCGCGCCCTGGAGGCTTCCGCGCCCTATCGGGGCCGCCGCCAGAGCCAGGCGATCGCCGCACTCTTCCAAAGGCTTGCCGCAGCATGAATCCGCAGACACGATCTTCAGGGGAGGGCAGGCGGCCCCGCATCGCCTTCGTTTCCTTCATGTGCCTGCTCGACGCCCATTCGGGCGCGGCCCGTTCCGTCCGCACCATGCTGGAGATGCTGGCTGCCGAGGGGTTCGAGTGCCGTTCCATCACGACGGCCATTTTCGACGGCAACGAGGAATATCCCCGCGCGCGCGCCTTCGGACAGGGTGCGACGGCGGAAAACATCGGCAAGATCCTGCGCCTCGACCGGAACGGCGTCGCCCACCATGTCCTCTATACGGAGAGCAGCCAGGGCGGAAAATTCAGCCTCGCCCAGCGCAACGGCTTCGTCGGTTATGCGATCGAGCACCTGAAGCAGTTCCAGCCGGACGTGATCATCAGCTACGGCAGCAGCGAGAGCACGGCCGATTTCGTCAGCCGGATCCGCGGACTGGCGCCCAAATTCATCTTCTACCTGGGCAATCCCAACATCGACCGGGCCGAGCTGTTCGCTCCGGGCGACATCATCTTCTGCCCCACCCAGGCGCAGGTCGACCGCTACCGCGAGCGGCTGGGCCTGCGGGGCCATGTCTTCCGCACCCCGATCGGGGCGGAGAACGCCGCCGACCCCAAGCGCACGCTGGCGCTCAACCATCCCGGTGCCCGCAAGAAGGGCTTCGTCACCTTCATCAATCCCGGCTTCGAGAAGGGTGCAACCCTGGCCTTCACCCTTGCCCGGCGGGCCTTGCGGGAAAGACCGGACATCACCTTCCTGGTGGTCGAGGGCCGCACCAAGCGGGCATTCTGGGAACGCAACGGATCGGCCGCCGTCAATTTCCCCAACATATGGTGGATTCCCAACCAGACCGACGTGCCGCGCATCTACGAGCGCACCAGCGTGCTGCTGTTTCCGTCCTTCTGGTTCGAGGTGGCCGGCCGCTGCATCGCCGAGGCGCAGCTCGGTGGCATCCCGGTTCTGGCCTCGAGCCATGGCGGCATCCCCGAGCAACTGAACGGGGGCGGCTTCATGTTCGACATTCCGGAGGCCTGCAAGACCAACCACCGGACGGTGCCCGACGCCGAGGCCGTGGCGCCCTGGTTCGATACGCTGACGCGCCTGATGGACGACGACCAGGCCTATGCGCAGGCGACGGCGCGCGCGCTCGACGCCGCCGCGATCTACGACCGGGCCAAGCGCCAGCCACAGGTCGCGCAGCTGTTCCGCCAGCTGATCGCGGGAACGTGACCGGCGCCTTTTTGCCCGCTATTCGACACAATTCGGGAGCAAAGGCATCGCCACGTTCGGGGAGGCCGCCCTTGCCATTCATGACGCCGAAGCCGCCGTCTCGGCAGACCGCTGCGCGGGACGAGGCGGCCACACCTTGAAAAGCAGGCCGGGTATTGGTAGATCAAGCCCCTTGTAGAGTAAAAGTTTTACTCCCCCAGCTTCGAGAAAGTTTCCGACCATGAGCGCAGAGCGGCAAGCCCAGGCCCGTGACGAATTCCGCGCCGCATTCTGGTCCGCTCGACACCTTCTCTACGTAGCCGGCTTCTTCAGTCTGTTCGTCAATTTGCTGATGCTGACGGGCCCGCTGTTCATGCTGCAGGTGTACGACCGCGTGCTCTCATCGGGCAGCGTTCCGACCCTGATCGCGCTGCTCGGGCTCTGCGCCGGCCTGTTCCTGCTCATGGGCATGCTCGACTATCTGCGCGGCCGCATCCTGGCGAGCGCCGGCGCCCGCTTCCAGGCGACGCTCGACGGGCGCGTCTTCGAAGGCGTGCTGCGCCGCTCCGTGGCGCCCTCCGAGCGCTCCAAGCCATCCATGCCGCTGCGCGACCTGGAAGCGGTGCAGGGCTTCCTGGCCGGCCCCGCGCCGCTCGGCTTCTTCGACGCGCCGTGGACGCCGATCTATATCGGCGTGATTTTCCTGTT
>JAEUMA010000041.1 GCA_016793565.1 Rhizobiaceae bacterium | reverse complement strand
TTGAGATGGACGTTCACGATCAGTCCTGGGTCTTGGGTTTCACACGCTGGGCCCACCGCGCGGCGAGCACCCATAGGAGGAAGGCGAGAAGGGTGACGGCGAGCAGCACGACGGCTACCGCCGCGACCGCCGGATCGGTGTTCTCGCGGATGCCGTTCCACATGCGCCGGGGCAGCGTGTAGACGGCGAATTTCGACAAGAAGAGGGTTACGACGATTTCGTCCCACGAAGCGATAAAGGCAAACACCGCTCCTGCGAGCACGCCCGGCCGGATCGAGGGCAGGATCACGCGGTAGAACGTCTGCGTGGCGCTAGCCCCGAGATTGCGCGATGCCTGCTCGAGCCTGGGATCGAAACCGGCAAGCGAGGCTGACACGGTGATCAGCACGAGCGGGGCGGCGAGAACGGTGTGGGCGAGAATCAGCCCGAGATAGGTGTCCATCAGCCCCAGCGGCATGAACAGCCGGTTGAAGGCCATGGCCGCGATGATCGAGGGGATGACGAGCGGCAGGAGCAGGAGCACGCGGACCACTTCGCCCCATCTGGACGAAATGCGCCACAGACCGACCGCTCCAAGCGTGCCGAGCGTCGTAGCGATGGCGGCCGAAGTCAGCCCGATCGCGGAGCTCTGGAAGAAGGAAGAGATCCAGTCCGGCGAGGTGAAGATCTCGCGGTAATACTGCAGCGAGAGGCCTTCCCACGGCAGCGAAAGATAGGTCTTGGACGTCAGCGAAACCGGAATGGCGACGAGCGCCGGCGCGACGAGGAAAACCAGCACCGCCCACGCGAAGCGGTTGTTCCATCGTTGCGCTGGAGTGCCGCGGAATGCACCGGTCATGAGCGCACCCCGCCGAAGATGGTCGAGAGCTTCATGAACCGTGACATCAGGAAGAGCAGGCCGAGGACCGAGACCAGCATCAGAACGGCGAGCATCGATGCCACGCCCCATTTGAGGGTCACGAGCACCTGGACCGAGATGTATTCGGCGACCATCAGCACCTTGCCGCCGCCGAGCACGGCCGGCGTCACGTAGAAGCCGAGGCTCAGGATGAAGACCAGCACGCTCGCCGCGACCAGCCCCGGCCGCGTCAGCGGCAGGTAGATGCGCCAGAACGTCTGCGTCGCCGTGGCGCCGAGGTTGCGCGACGCGGCCAGAACGCGGTCGTCGATCGACTGCATCGACGCCAGCAGCGGCAGGACGGCATAGGGCGTCATGTAGTGAACCATGCCGATGAGCACGCCGAGTTCGTTTCGCACGAAGGGAAGCGGCTCAGAGATCAGGCCCATTGACGTGAGCCCGTTGTTCACCAAGCCGTTGCGGCCGAGGATCATGAGCCACGAGAAGGTGCGCACCAGAACCGAGATCCAGAAGGAAATGAGGATCAGCAGCAGCATCTTCTGGCGCGATGCCTGCCGGGCGTGCACCATCGCGTAGGCGATCGAATAGCCAAGCGCCACCGACACCACCGTCGTGACCGCGCAGACGCGCACCGTCGTCCAGAGCAGCCGCTGGATGCTCTCCTTCTCGACAAGCGCTGCGTAGTTCTGGAGACCTGGCTGAGGGTCCGAG
>JAEUMA010000031.1 GCA_016793565.1 Rhizobiaceae bacterium | reverse complement strand
AACAGGAACTGGCGGCGAAGCATCATGCAATCTCCTTGGTTTTCGATGCTGCAAGTTCTGGTGCGAAATGGTCGAAGAGCGCGTCGGCTGCTTCCGTTGCTGATGCGGGCGCATAGATCGTTAGTTCAATAGAGCCGGTGTCTTCGCGAACGCTGAAGTTCAGAAAGGAGCAGCACTGCTGCTCCTTGGCGACGAGAGCGCGGACCTCATGGCGCGCTTCGGGTTCGTAAACTAGTCTGAGGGCCTGTGGCTCGCGCGACGCATAGCGCAGCGAACGCCGGGCAAGGTGACGGATCTCGTCCGTCCTTGCCTTGAAGTCGTTCGCCCCGAGCGTACACGCAATCGCGGTACCATCTTGTTGGGCTGTTGGAACGCAACCACATCCGCCTGAAGGAGCTGCCGGCTTGTGGCGGATGGAAAGGTAAATGGCTGCTGCGACAGGAATGGCCACCGCGATTGAGGCCGCGCCCCAGGTCAAGGCTGCGCCGCCAAGCGCCAGGATGCTCATCCCCACGAGCAGTGCGGGCACAACGGATAATGCGCAGCAGGCAGCGCAAGCGACCACAACACCGCCGCCCAGTTTTGTCGCCATATTCATGATTCCAGCCTTTCCAAGTTTCAGACTGGAGACTACATACTCCTTCAAGTAGCTTGAACTTCAAGAGAGAATCTTGGCGATGACCGTTCACGACCGTGTGTTAACGATCGGCGCCCTGGCTAGGGCCACCGAGGTATCGACGCCGACAATCCGCTACTACGAGGAGATAGGCCTGCTACCTCCGGCTGGTCGCACATTAGGCGGTCAGCGAACATACGATAAGGACGATCTAAGCCGCCTGACGTTCATCAAACAGTGTCGCGACTTCGGCTTCGGCATCGACCAGGTCCGGGTGCTGTTGGACTTGTCCATCAGCACCGAGCGCGACTGCACGGAGACGCGTGACATCGCCACAGCGCACCTCACGCAGGTACGAGACAAGCTTGCGGAGCTACGCGCCCTCGAGGAACGGCTGCAGGTTTTCGTGGAGCGCTGCGATGCCGCCTGCGCAGGAGGACCAGGCCAAGATTGCGTCATCTTCACTGACATGGCCAAGACATCGGCTCGCGGAGGTTGCTGTTCATAACCCCCATAAATATGGAGAACTGGGGTCACTTAAGAATCCAAGCTTGTTTGGATCATCGCAGACGCGGGAAGAAGGGGACATATCGATAAAGATCGCCAATGAGAACAGGCCACGAAAGTCTCGCCGGCTGTGAAGCGCCAGCCCGCGCTGCGATGTGTCAGTAAGACCGACCGGCTAATGCGCCTGCTAGTCGCGGGAGCCTAGCTGATGACAAACGTTGTGGTGGTGGTCGTTGGTATGTTTGAATCGATAAACGACGGACCCAGACTGTGGACAGTGTAAGCCGGTTTCCGGTGCATTACGCCAGTTACGATTATCGCATAGACAACTGTCCGCTGCTTCCCGGAACGGAACGCAAGGAACGTATCACCTCATATGCGCAGCCACATCGCATGGCATAGAAGCGCAGAATATAGTGCAAGGCAAAATCAGGGTGATTTCGTGTATCCGTCGCAAACACCGGCACCGGTCGCTGAAGACATCGCATCTGGCGGAACCGTCGCGGAGGTTTTTCTGGCCTTCCTCAAGCTTGGTCTGACGTCGTTCGGCGGACCCATCGCCCATCTCGGCTATTTTAGGGACGAACTCGTCGTGCGGCGCAAATGGCTCGACGAGCGGGCATATGGCGACCTTGTGGCTCTCTGCCAGTTTCTGCCCGGGCCTGCCTCCAGCCAAGTTGGCTTTGCCTTGGGCGTTTTTCGAGGCAATGGTCTGCTTGGCGGCTTGGCCGCATGGCTCGCTTTCACCATGCCGTCGGCAATCATTTTGTTCGCCTTCGCGCTCAGCGCACAAGCCTTCACGGGACCCGTGGCAGAGGGCTTTCTGCATGGACTAAAGCTGGTCGCCGTTGCCGTAGTGGCGCAGGCCATCTGGGGCATGGCCAATTCGCTGGCCCCGGATCGAACTCGTGCGGGTATTGCCCTTGCCGCAGTCGCTATCGTCGTCAGTTCGACTGGGTCCCTTGGTCAGGTCCTCGCCATCGCGCTCGGCGCTTGCGCAGGCTTTTGGCTCTGTCGTGGCGAGCCAGGCGCGATATCAGGACACCTGAGCTTTCCAGTCACCCGGCGGGCCGGCGTCGTCGCGCTTGTCCTCTTTTCGGCGCTTCTTTTGCTCCCGCCGATTGCCGTCCAAGCAACGGGTTCTCAAGGCCTTGCGCTATTTGATGCCTTTTACCGTTCGGGAGCTTTCGTTTTTGGCGGCGGCCACGTCGTGCTGCCACTGCTTCAAGCCGAGCTGGTCACACCAGGGTGGGTTTCCGGCCAGTCATTTCTGGCGGGCTATGGTGTGGCTCAGGCCGTGCCGGGTCCGCTTTTTACCTTCGCCGCCTATCTCGGCGCTATAGCGGGGCCATCGCCAAATGGATTTCAAGGAGCCCTCATCGCACTTGTCGCACTTGCCCTTCCGGGACTGTTGCTTGTCTACGGTGTGCTGCCATTCTGGGATACAATACGCTCGCGCTCTGCCGCTCAAGCGGCAATGCGGGGCGCCAATGCGGCCGTGGTCGGCATTTTGGGCGCTGCTCTCTACAATCCTGTGTGGACCAGCGCGGTCCTTACGCCACAGGACTTCGCGCTGGCGCTTGGCGGCTTCCTGTTGCTCACCCTCTGGAAGGCGCCGCCGTGGATCGTCGTTCTGCTTTTAGCTGTTGCGGGCGCAATCTCGAGTGCCATGCAGGCGATGGCCTGACGTTCGAGAACGTTGAGGCCGTCGCGGCACTGCCTGAAGTGATCGAGCTAAACATCGGCCATTTCCTGATCGGCGACTCGATCTTCGTCGGCCTTGAGGCAAGCATAGCCGAGATGAAGAAGCTCATCGCGGGAAGTCGGCGGCGGGAGCGCTAATTCTGGTTCCCTGCCGTCGAGTTCATCGAACGGGCGGAGGATTCACCCGAAAAGCCGATCAGTTGGCGTTCTTTCCGAGCCAGCCCTTAAGAAATGCGATCTCCTTCTCCTGGGCGGCGATAATCTCGTTCGAGAGCTTCGTAAGCTCCGGATCGTTCTCGCCGCTGGCTAGGTAGGCCTGCGCCATGTCGATGGCGCTCTGGTGGTGAGGGATCATCATCATGGCGAAGTCGACGCCGGGCTTGCCCGACATCTTCATCGCGCCCATCTCCTCGTCCATCTTCTTCATCGCCTCCATGTAGCCCTTGGAGGCGACGCTCATGCTCTCGGTCGCCGAATGGTCCATCGAGCCGTGGGACTCCTGTCCGGTCGCTGGGACGGCGAACGCCGCAGCGACCATAGCGGCGCCGGCCGCTGCTGCCAGAAGATACCTGTTCATTTCGAGCTCCTTGGTCCTATGTCAATCTTCGCGGAACGGTCGCGTACGGTTGCGGTTCCGCGGACACCAGTGGCTTGGATGCCGCGCCGGAAGCCATGATGACCCTGCGGGTTCCACCTGCTGGAAGGTCAAGCGGGAAAATCGATGTTGACCTTCCAGCAGGTGGAAGGCGTACGGGAGGGTTTCTCAGGAGAGACGTCCCATGCAACATGATCACGGGCGCGGTCATTCGGTCGACAAGCAACGCCACTCGGAATCGGGTGCGGCGGACGGTGTCGTCCGGGATCCGGTCTGCGGCATGACCGTCGATCCTCAGGCGGGCAAGCCAAAGGCCGAACACGCGGGGCATGCCTATCATTTCTGCAGCCAGTCCTGCCACGACAGGTTCGTGAAGGAGCCCGAGGCCTATCTCGAGGCCACCGACCCGGTCTGCGGAATGAAGGTTGACCGCTCGACGGCGAAGCACTTCACGCGGCACGAAGGCAAGGGCTACTACTTCTGCTCGGCGGGCTGCCAAATCAAGTTCGAGGCGAAGCCGGACGGCTATCTCGGCATCCGCCCAACGCCTGAGCGGATGGCGGCGGGCACGCAGTACACCTGCCCGATGCATCCCGAAATCGTCCGCGACAAGCCCGGATCATGCCCGATCTGCGGCATGGCGCTGGAGCCGATGGGCGTGCCTACGGGCGATGAAGGCCCGAATCCGGAGCTGGTCGACTTCACGCGCCGCTTCTGGGTGAGCGCCGTCTTGTCCGTCCCGCTGCTCGTCCTGGCGATGGGGCCGATGTTCGGCCTGCCATTCAGGGAGTGGATCGGCGAGCGGCTCGCGGTCTGGATCGAACTCGTGCTGGCTACGCCCGTAGTGCTCTGGGCAGCAATCCCGTTCTTCCGTCGCGGCTACGACTCTTTCGTGAACCGGAGTCCGAACATGTGGACGCTCATCTCGATCGGCGTTGGGGCCGCATACGCCTACAGCGTCGTAGCTACGCTCTTTCCCGGCATCTTCCCGCATCAGTTTCGCGGTCACGGCGGCACGGTGCCCGTCTATTTCGAGGCGGCGGCCGTGATCGTCGCCCTCGTGTTCCTCGGCCAGGTGCTGGAGTTGCGGGCGCGCGAGCGTACGGGCTCGGCCATCCGCGCTCTGCTCGATCTCGCGCCGAAGACGACACGGCGGATCGCCGAAGACGGCAGCGAGGCAGACGTTCCGCTGGAGGAAGTCCAGTCGGGCGACAGGCTTCGCGTGCGGCCCGGCGACAGCGTGCCCGTCGACGGCACCGTGCTCGAAGGCCGCTCCTCTGTCGACGAGTCCATGATCACGGGCGAGCCCGTCCCAGTCGAGAAGACCGAAGGCGACGCGCTGACCGGCGGCACTCTCAACAAGAACGGTTCACTCGTCATGCGCGCCGAGAAGGTCGGCAAGGACACCATGCTCTCGCGGATCGTCGAGATGGTGGCCAAGGCGCAGCGCTCGCGGGCGCCGATCCAGGGTCTCGCGGATCGTGTCTCCTACTATTTCGTGCCGACGGTGGTGCTCGTCGCGATCCTCGCCTTCGTCGTCTGGGCGATCTTCGGTCCCGAGCCGAGCATGACTTTCGCAATCGTCTCGGCAGTCTCGGTCCTGATCATCGCCTGTCCCTGCGCGCTCGGGCTCGCGACCCCGATGTCAATCATGACCGCGACCGGGCGAGGGGCGCAGGCAGGCGTGCTCATTAAGGATGCCGAAGCGCTCGAGCGTTTCGCGAAGGTCGACACGCTCATCATCGACAAGACTGGAACCCTGACCGAGGGCAGGCCGAAGCTGACCGACGTCGTGGCGGCCGAAGGCTTTGACGAAGGCGAATTGCTGGGGATGGCCGCCGGCCTAGAGCGCGGTTCCGAGCATCCACTGGCCGAGTCGATCGTCGAAGGCGCGCAGGCGAGAGGAGCCGCCATGGCCGACGCCGAGGATTTCGAGGCCGTCACCGGGAAGGGCGTTCAGGGCAAGGTGTCCGGCCGCTCCGTCGCCCTGGGCAACGCTGCGATGATGCACGACCTCGGGGTCGAGGCGGACGCGATGAAGCAGCGGGCTGACGCGTTGAGGTCCGACGGCAAGACGGCGATGTTCGTCTCCGTGGACGGCAGGCTGGCGGGCATGGTGGCGGTCGCCGATCCGATTAAGGCGACGACTGAAGCCGCGATCCGGGCGCTCCACGAGAGCGGGTTGAGGATCATCATGGCCACCGGCGACAACGAGCGTACGGCGAAGGCCGTCGCGGCCAGGCTCGGCATTGACGAGGTGCGGGCCGACATGCTGCCCGAAAGCAAGAAGGCGCTGATCGACGAGCTTCACGCGAAGGGCGCCAGCGTTGCGATGGCGGGCGACGGCGTCAACGACGCTCCCGCGCTCGCCGCTGCCGATGTCGGCATTGCCATGGGAACCGGAGCGGACGTGGCCGTGGAAAGCGCAGGCATCACGCTGGTGAAGGGCGACCTCAACGGTATCGTCAGGGCGCGGACGCTCGCCAGAGCGACAATCCGCAACATCAAGCAGAACCTGTTCTTCGCCTTCGTCTACAACGTGGTGGGAGTTCCGGTCGCCGCCGGAGTGCTTTATCCGGTTTTTGGGATGCTGCTGTCGCCTATGTTCGCCGCGGCGGCGATGAGCCTGTCTTCCGCGTCAGTCATCGGGAACGCATTGAGGTTGAGAGGCATTCG
>JAEUMA010000014.1 GCA_016793565.1 Rhizobiaceae bacterium | reverse complement strand
AATGTCGTCGACCTGATGACCCTGCAATCCCACAAGACCCACCCGCACGGACTCACGGACGAGGAATTCAACGCGCTCTTTACTAAGGCTAAGCCCGTGATCTTCGCCTACCACGGGTACCCATATCTCATTCATCGTCTGACCTATAAGCGGACCAATCACGACAACTTCCACGTTCACGGCTTTCAGGAGGAAGGCACCACGACCACGCCCTTCGACATGGCGGTCATGAACGAGATCGACCGCTTCCATCTGGCAATGGCCGCGGTGAGGCGTCTGAAGGACCTTGGCGCCGACGGCAACCGGGTGATCGATACCTGCGAGCATTCGCTCGAGGAGCATTCTCGCTATATCCGCGAGCACGGCGAGGACATGCCACAGATCCGGGACTGGAACTGGCCTCCCACGACTGAAGCAAAGGCGGGAAACTGACATGGAACTAACGCTGAGCTTCCACGGCGCCGCGCATGGCGTGACCGGCTCCTGTTACGAGCTTGAGGTGGGCGACCGGCGGCTTCTCATCGACTGCGGAATGTTTCAGGGCTCGAAGTCGGAGAAGGCGCTGAACTATGGCGAGTTCCCGTTCGACCCCGCCACGGTGGACGCAGTCATTCTCACGCACGCCCATATCGACCACAGCGGCCTGCTTCCAAAACTCTTGAAGAAGGGCTTTACAGGGCCGATCCACGCAACGCCTGCTACGATTGACCTTTGTTCCGTCATGCTTCCGGATTCGGCTCACATCCAGGAGATGGAGGTCGAGAACCTCAATCGACGCAACGCCCAGCGGGGGCGTCCGACGGTCTCCCCGATCTACTCACTGTCGGATGTGGCTGCATGCCTGCTGCAGTTTCGTTCGGTCGAATACGCTGCCTGGACGACAATCATGAATGGGGTGCGCGCCCGCTTCTGGAACGCCGGCCATATGCTGGGATCGAGTTCGGTCGAGATTGAAGTGGCCTCCGAGCAAGGTGAGCCCCCGCTTCGCATTCTCTTTTCGGGCGACATCGGCCCCGGCCAAAAGCTCCTGCAGGCTGATCCGGAAGGTCCGCGCGACATCGACTTTCTCATCTGCGAGGCCACCTACGGGGACCGCGATCGACCCGACGTCACCCGTGATGAGCGCAGGCGCCTCCTCGGCCAGGAAGTCATGCACGCCGCCAAGGTCAACGGCCCCTTGATCATCCCGTCCTTCGCGGTCGAGCGGACTCAGGAACTGCTCGTAGATCTGTTCCTGCTCGCGCAGAACAGCGACATTCCCGAGAATCTCTCCATTTTCGTGGATTCACCGCTTGCAACCCGAGCAAGCGCTGTTTTCGGGAAACACGCCGGAGAGATACACGACGGGGATATCCTGAAACGCGCTCTGGCCTCGAAGAATGTGCGCTTCACGGAAACCGTCGATCAGAGCAAGGCGATCAACAAGCTTAACGGACACTACGTGGTCATCGCCGCCAGTGGCATGTGCGATGCCGGGCGGATCCGTCACCACCTGAAAGCGAATCTCTGGAAGAGAAACGCCTCAATCCTCATGGCAGGCTTCCAGGCGCAAGGGACGCTCGGACGGTTGCTTGTGGATGGCGCTTCGCGCGTGCGCATCCAGGGTGAGGAGATCAAGGTGAGAGCCCGCATCAGCCAGTTTGACCTTTATTCGGGCCACGCGGATGCCAGCGAACTGGTGTCCTGGGTTAAGGACCGCGTTCCGGTAAGGCATGCAATCTTCCTGACCCATGGCGAGGAAGATGGCCTGAATGGGCTGAAGGGCCGGTTAGGGGCCGCCCTGCCGGAAATCTCTGTAATCCTCCCGTTGATCGACGACGCATTCCAGATCGGACAGAAGGGCGCGCGACAGGTTGACTTGAACAAGCCACTTCGTCTGAAGCCCGAGAGCGTCGCCCGGCTGGACTGGCACAATGACCTGTCCAAATTCCTGATCGAGGTCAGCGAAACCGTGACTGCTGCCGCCGACGAAAAAAGCCGCGCGGTCATCATCCGTCGCCTACGGCGAGCCTTGGAGGCAGACCAGGAGTGAGCCTCCGGTCCCAATACCACCGGTGCCGTCGCAGTGCTGGCGCGCAACCGCACCGAGCCTTGTTGTACTACTTGTGCGTTGTCGGACCGCGGATATCGGCAAGAAACGCGGTCATCGGTTCAGATGTGAACCAGTTCACCGGTCCCTGCCGCCTCTATCCCGGCCGCGTTGGCCTCGTCGGTATCGATGTGTACTTCGGTGAACGCGTTGGCGCCCACGCGGACCAGGGTCCGGCCGAAGGTAAGGCTGCGATCCTCGTCGCCCACCCTTATGTCGACATAGTCGCCGTCCTGAATGCCTAGCCGCGCGGCATCGGCAGGATTCGTGTGGATGTGCCTGGCTGCGATAATCAGCCCGTCCGTGGCGATGCTTCCCGCCGGCCCCAGGATCGTCACCTGCGGTGTTCCCTCCAGCTCGCCGCTGTCGCGCACGGGCACGTCGATGCCGAGCGCAAAACTGTCGGTGCGGGATACCTCGATCTGCGTACGCTCCCGCAACGGTCCGAGGATCGCGACGCGCTCCAGTCTTCCCTTGGGCCCGACGAGTGTTACCCGTTCCCCTGCAGCCCAGTGTCCCGGCTGTCGCAGCCGTATCGCCTGATCGAGCATGTAGCCCTTGCCGAACAAATCATCCACCGCCTCGCGGGACAGGTGGACGTGCCTGGCCGACACCGCAATCGGCAGACGTAGCTCCCCACCGGACCTGCCGCCCGCGAGTGCTGCCGCCGTCTCGCGCGCGATCATCAACTGCTCGGCTGTCTCGGTGACGAAGACGCGGACCCGCGAACCGTAGGCCTGGATCTGTGGCGCTGCACGGTGCGACAGGTTCACGGCCATGTTGCGGTCATGGTCGAGCTGCAGGCCCATGAAATCCAGCCCGTCGCAAATGCGTCGGCGCATCGAGGGAGAGTTCTCGCCGATGCCCCCGGTGAAGACGACCGCGTCTAGTCCGCCCATGGCGGCCGCGTAGGCACCTACATATTTCCTGGCGCGGTATGCGTAGATCTCGATTGCCAACTGGGCCTGGGGGTCGCCCTTGGAAGCCCTGTCCTCGATGTCGCGCATGTCAGACGAGCCTGCCAGCCCCTTCAGCCCGCTGTCTTCGTAAAGAGCGTCCTCGATGTCCTGCACGGACAGCCCCAGCCTGCGGGACAGGAAGCCGAATGCGCCCGGGTCAACGTCTCCGGAGCGCGTCCCCATCACCAGCCCTTCGAGCGGTGTCATCCCCATCGAACTGTCCATGCTCTGCCCGCGGTTGACGGCGCAGACGCTGGCTCCGTTGCCGAGATGGACGCTGACAAGCTGGAGATCGGAAATCGGCCGGCCGATCTCCAGCGCCGCCCGCATTGCCACGTATTTGTGGGACGTCCCATGGAAGCCGTATCGGCGCAACCCCGCCTCCCGCCAGGCCGCCGGCACGGCGTAGGTCGTTGCGGAGGGAGGATTAGTCAGGTGGAAGGCCGTGTCGAACACCGCGACCTGAGGCAGGTTCGGCCACAGCCCGCGGCATAGCCGAACGGCTTCCAGGTTTGCCGGATTGTGCAGGGGAGCAAGCGGCGTCAACGCCGCGATGGCCTCGACCGTTTCGTCGTCGAGCAGCGTCGGCGCGGAGAATCGTGCGCCGCCATGAACGATCCGGTGTCCAATCGCATCGATCGAGTCCAGGTCAAACCGCTTCAGCGCGTCCGGTACGCCCTTCAGCGCGTCGCTGGGACTGGCGAACGCCGCCGCGCCGCGTTCGTCCGTCTCGCCGTGCCGGAAGCGGTATTCGCAGCTTCCGTTCTGGAAGCGTTCGTAGGAACCCTTGAACACCTCGCGTGTGTCATCACCTGCACTGAAGACGCCGAACTTCAGGCTCGAGCTTCCCGCGTTCAGAACAAGTACTAGCATCCCGTTCCCTGCTGCTTTCCGTCGCGTTGCGTTCTAGTATGCCGACAGGCCTATGGATGTCTCGCTGTCATTTCAAGCTTCTGGTTGCGCCTCGACAACGACTATCGCAGCGCAGGCGCTTATCATGGCTCGTGGACGCCTAGGCGGCGATATTGCCCAGCCCTGCCGCTGGGACACCACGGAGGACGTAGCATGTACAAACACATCCTGATCTCGACCGATGGATCCGAAGTCGCGCAGAAGGGGGTGGACCATGGGCTTTCGCTTGCCAAGAGCCTCGCCGCGCGGGTTACCGTCATCACCGTCACGGAGCCGTTCCCCTACTACGCGGCGGCCTCGTCGGCTGGATGGGCGCCGCTACCGATTGATATCTCCGGCTACGAAGAGGGACAGAAGGATCTCGCGGACAAGTTGCTCGCCGGCGTGAAGGAAGCCGCCACCAAACTCGGTGTCGAAGCATCGATCCTGTACGTACCGAACTCGCGGCCTGCCGAGGCGATTGTGGAAACAGCCCGAACGCAGGGTTGCAGTCTGATCGTCATGTCCTCGCATGGCCGGCGTGGACTTGGCCGGATGTTGCTGGGAAGCCAGACTGCGGAAGTGCTTGCCCATAGCCCCGTGCCCGTGCTCGTTGTCCGCTGAAGCCAAAGATAGCCGAAGAAGGACCGTCAACATGAAGATCCGCTCTTTCCTGCCTCTCCTTACCTATCCGGACGCGAGCAGCGAGGCTTCCATCCGCAATGCTGCCGCGCTGGCGAGTCTGGCCAGCGCGGAACTGCACGTGGTCGCTCTGGAGGCGGATATCCCTCCGGTCACCAGCGCGCTTTCCCGCGTATTGATGAACCTGCCGGAGGTCATCCGCAACGCGGAGACACTGAGCGCACAGGCAGGAGCAAAGCTCATGGATATCGCCCGCGGGAAAGCCGAGGCAAGCGGACTGCCGGTGACCGTCGGAACGCTAAAGGCCGCGCCTGCGCTTCTTGGCGAAGTCGCCGCATACGAGGCGCGCTACTTCGATCTCGCACTGGTTGGCTGGAGTTCCGGAAACCCGGGAATTCAGATGCTGGCGGAGGCAGTGATTTTCGGCTCGGGACGTCCGACGATCATCGTGCCCGAAGGTGCAGAGGCTAGCGGGATCAGCCGCATCGCGATCGCCTGGGACGGCAGCCGGGTGGCTGCGCGGGCTCTTGCGGATGCGACCCGTCTGCTGGAACGCGCCGAGGAGATGCATGTCATCACGGTGACGGATGAGAAACCGTTGGCAGACAAAGCAGCGGGCGACCGTCTTGCAGAAGGTCTCCGGCAGGCAGGCGTGAAGGCCAGCTTCTCGCCTATCCGGGCCGAGGACTGCCCCATAGCGGAAACCTTGCAGCGGCACGCCCTAGAGTTGGACGCTCAACTGCTCGTCATGGGCGGGTACGGCCATTCCAGGCTGCGGGACTTCGTGCTCGGCGGCGCCACGGCAGGTGTGCTGCGCGATCTTCGGATGCCCATCTTGCTTTCGCACTGAACGCGGCGTCTGGCGGTGGCGAGTTCGGTTGGAGAGGCTGCGGCAATGGCGTTGCGGCCGCCCGGAAGCCTAGCCTGTTTGCCGCGGAATCTTCCGCCGATAAGACTGGCGTCGAAGAGCGGGCGCGGACAAGGCATGTCCTGAATTGCTTGCCGACGCGGACTTCTCCTGGCGATCCTGCCGCATCGGCGCCGCCAGCAGGCGCAGGCCGTTCAGGACGACAAGCACGGTGCCACCTTCATGGCCGATGACTGCAAGCGGCAGGGGGAGGTCGAAGAAAAGGCCGCCGGTGACCAAGACTGCCATGGCAAACAGCGCGAAAGCCAGATTCTGCCGGATGATTGTTGCGGTGCGGCGTGCCAGGTCATGGGCTGCCGCAAGCTGGCCCATTTCCTCCGAAAGCAGCGCAACATCTGCTGCCTGCAGCGCGACATCCGAGCCCGCGGCGCCCATGGCGATCCCGACATCCGCTCGTGCCAGCGCGGCCGCATCGTTGACCCCATCTCCAACGAACGCGACCTTACCCGAAGCCGCGAATTCTCCGACCATGCGGACCTTGTCCTCGGGCAGCATGTCAGCATGTATCTCCTCCGGACGGAGACCTAGCTCCAGGCCGATCCTGACGGCAACCGGCCGACGGTCTCCCGTCATCATCACGATCCGCTTCACGCCGCTGTCCCGTAGGGCAGCAAGCGCAGCTGCGGAGGTTGGACGCACCCCGTCAGCAACGGTGACGGCACCAAGCACCGTCGAACCCTTTCCGAGGTAGATGACGGTTTGGCTGTCTGCTGCGAGGACCTCGAGTGCCGGATCGTCGACCGAGGCTCCCATCTCCGACACGAGACGCGGATTGCCGGCCCAGATCAGGCCTTCTGCGTGTTCACCAACGATGCCGGCGCTCGGCCTGGTGTTCACGTTCAACACGTCCGCCGCGACGACGGATCGGCGCGCCGCCTCCTGCCTGATGGCGGCCGCGCTGTGATGTTCGGATTGCGCCTCGATTCCTGCCAGGAGGGAAAGGAACACCTCTTCGTCGCCGTCGAGCGCCACCACGCGGGTCACCACCGCCTTGCCGGTGGTCAGGGTTCCGGTCTTGTCGAAGGCGAATGTGTCGACCGCCGCCAGCGTTTCAAGCGCGGCGCCACCCTTGAAGAGCACGCCTCCACGGGCCGCCGCCGACAAGGCCGAAAGGATCGCCGCGGGAACCGATATGACGATGGCGCAGGGGCTGGCGGCGACCAGCAGTGTCGCGGATCGATAGAGGGCATCCTCCCAGTCGCGCCCGAGCCAGTAGAAGGCGGCGAAGGCGAGCGCTGCCCCCGCCATGACCGCGACCGTATAGCGCTGGCCGAACCATGCGCTGAACTGTTCCGAAGGGGCTTTGGCTGCCTGCGCTTCCGTCACCAGCGCGATCATGCGGGCGACGGTGCTGTCTTCGATGGTCTTCGTGACCGCGACCTCGAGAACGCCGTCCAGATTGACGGTCGCCTCGAACACCTGCGCGCCCGGATCCTTTGCCACAGGCATGGATTCGCCGGTGATGCTTGCCTCGTCCAGAGAGCCGCGACCGCTGCTGATGATCCCGTCGGCGGGAACGCGGGCGCCCGGTCGCAGCACCACGACGTCGCCGACTTCGAGCTCGATGGCGGGAACCTCGGCGACGGTGCCATCCGCTTTTTTTCTCAGTGCTGTTTCCGGCCGCAACGCCATCAGGGATTCGACGGCACGGCGGGCACGGCCGAGGGCCTGTTGTTCCAGGGTTGTGGAAACGCTGAACAGGGTCAACAGAACCGCACCCTCGAAAGGCGCGCCAACGGCCGCTGCGGCGACCGCCGCCACAACCATCAGAAGATCGATGTCAAGGATTTGCTCCTTCCACAAGGTCTCGAGGGCACGCCAAGCGGCCGGTAGGCCACCGGCGAGATAGACGAGGCAAAGCCCGGCGAGCGAGGATCTATCAGCAACAACCCCTGTGAGTGGCCAAAGGGCGGCTACGGCCAGGAGCATGCCCAGAACGGTCAACACCGTTAGGATCACCGGAGTGTCGAACGTGAACCGTCTTTGCATCAAATCTCACTTTCAACCAACTCAATTGTGATCCGCGCATCCAGCTCTACAGATTAAGACGATGACCTTCTTCTATCCCTAAGACAACTGCTTACGGCCCGATGTCAAACCAATCAGTCCCGCCCACATCGCAGTTGGTTGTTCATGCGTTGGCACCCGGGCATAGCAAGACGGTGTTGTCTACCAATCTGAACGGCTCACTGTCAGCGTGCCGCGCGTGTGGCCTCGTTTGGGCGATGTCACTTTAATTTCTGTCCGGGCGTGCCGAGGGAATTCGGCCTTACGGGTTGATTTCAAGCCATGGTTTCCGTCACGGATTTCCATTCCGCGATCGCCTGAAGGCGATGCAGATGAATTTGGAGTGCGGATCGTTGTGAGCGGGATGGAACGAAGAGATTTCTGAGGGCTGAGAAGATCGAGACGAAGCGTTGCAGACTTCCCGGTGATCGGAACCGCTGCATCGTTCGCTCCCGCTTTCGCAATGGCACGTGCGAATTCTCGGCGCGGTTGTTGAGACCCTTGTGCGATCGATGTTCGACATTCGGCATGACCTGGCGACGCGCCGCACCATAGGAGCGCAACTTGTCGGTAATCATCCGCTTCGGCGCGATGCCCTGCTTCTTCAGAAGCCGGGTCAGCAATCGCTTGGCGGCCTTGGTATTGCGGCGAGCCTGGACGATCTCGTCAAGCACATAACCATCCTGATCGACGGCGCGCCACAACCAGTGTTTCCTGCCGGCAATGGTGATGACCACCTCGTCCAGATGCCACACGTCATTTTGGCTGGGCTTCTTGCGGTGAAGGCGACGTGCATAGTCCGGGCCGAACTTCTTTGCCCAACGGCGGATCGTTTCGTAGGAAACAACGATGCCGCGCGCCAGCTGCATTTCCTCGACAAGACGCAGGCTCAGCGGAAACCGAAAGTAGAGCCAGACCGCGTGTGCGATAACTTGGGGAGGGAAACGATGGCGCTTGTAGCTCATGGACGAGGTGTTCATGTGCCTGCGTCTAGCGCCATGGCTCCTCACAACCCGTTACCGTGATATCGCCCACGTCGGTTATTGCTGGACCGTCACCGGCTTCATGCTTCTAGCACTCCATGTCTTCGTTCCGGGAACCGTGGGGCGGGGCGCCGGCATCCACGCCTGGACGATCGGCGCCTTTGGCATGATGGACCTGGCTATCATGGCAAGCATGATCCGCAAGCACAGCGGCCACCCCTTCTCGGACTCCGCCCCGGCGACGGCCGCATTCGTAGCGATCATGCTGTCCGGCCTTTCGCGGCTCGTGGTGGAGACGCCAGTTGCCGATGGCGGGCTGTGGCTAAGGATTTCGGCCGTGCTCTGGATCGCGGCCTTCGGCCTGTTTCTGGTGGCTTTCGGAAGCTACCTGCTGGGGCGCGAATGATCGCGGGAGGGGCCGCGCGTTGCTACCAGATCCAGAACAGCAGGAACCAGCCTGAATTGACGACACTCATCCCCACAGACACGGCCAGCACCGCCAATGCGCGGCGGCCTGTTGCACGTGTGTAGATGCCGCCGACCTGCCAGCAGAGGATTCCCGACCAGATCGATGCCAGCGCGAGGAAAGAGGAGCGCAGCTCGTCGATGAACGGCAAAACGAACCCGTCGGAGCGAAGCTGACTGACGGTGAGGGCGGAGAGGCCGAGGAACACGCCGGCGCCGGCCAGCGGAACAAGTGTCTGCGCCAGGTGATGGAAGCGGACCGTCGTCCACGGTCCAAGGCAGCGCGCGGCAATGGCGAGCATGAGTGTCACCGCGGACCCGCAGGCGAGGGCGGTCGCCAGGATGTAGGCGACGAGAACCGTCCCGTCGAGCAGCGTCAGGACATCGTTGCGCTCCGGGTAGTTGGTCAACAGCCACCACGGCGCGGACGTTTCGAGCGGCCAGGTTCCTCCAATCTCGACAAGCCTTTCGGCCGCCATCTGCTTGATCGCAACGAGCCAGGGACTTGCGGACCAGTGGAACGCACCCACGGCGATCCCCATCAGGCCGAAGGTGATCAACACCGTTTCCCAGGGCTTCGGGGTCTTTCCGGCGACATGGACGATCTCATGGCCGGGCGAGCGCCGAGCCAAACGGATCGCGCCGCGAAAGCCGCTGCAGCGCCCACACATGTGGCAGTCGCTAGCGCCGCGCATGGTCCGCAGTTGCACAAGCGGCGCGCAGTTGACCGGTCCCGGCTTGATCTTCGACAACTGCGATTGTTGCCAGAGGAACG
>JAEUMA010000010.1 GCA_016793565.1 Rhizobiaceae bacterium | reverse complement strand
GCTTCACCGATTCCTTCGACGTTCTCGGCAACATCGTCTACCGCGACTTCTCGGACTACAAGGACGGCGCCGGCGACACCGTTGCCGGCACCGGCTTCGACATACTGAGCGGCCTGCTCAAGTCGTCGATCCGGCCGACCGAGAACAGCGAGCTCAAGCTCGGCTGGATCGGCACCGACGACAGCTGGTCGGAAGGCGAGGGCGCCTACGACATGGACGTCAAGCAGAACACCTATACCGCGCGCTACAGCATCACCGACGACGAGCAGAGCTGGCTCGATCTCCACGTCAACGTCGCCTACAACAAGGCGGGCCTGGACCAGACCTTCCTGTCGGACGTCAGCCGATTCAGCTCCGTGACCGGCCTTCCGATCGTTATCCCGGCCGGTTCCCAGACGACCTACGACATCGGCACCGGCGGCATCGACGCGTGGAACACCTCGCGTTTCGAGACCGGAACGATCGCTCATGAACTGACCTATGGCGGCGACTGGCTGCAGGACGATGTCGATACGACCAGCCCCGAAGGCGGCAGCGACATCTACACCCCGTCCGGCGTGCGCAAGCTTGGCGGTGCCTATGTCCAGGAGAAGCTGACCTGGGACTGGTTGGAGGTGATCGGCGCGCTGCGCTACGATACCTACAGCCTGAAGGGCGGTGATACCGACGTCTCCGACGACCGCCTGTCGCCCCGCATCACGGTGGGCGTCTCGCCCTTCGCGGAGGGAACGCTGCAGGGCCTGCAGTTCTACGGCACCTATGCCGAGGGCTTCCGGTCTCCGGCCATCACCGAGACGCTGATCAGCGGCCTGCACCCCAACGGCGTGGTGTTTCCGTTCCTGCCCAACCCGGACCTGCAGCCCGAGACAGCCAAGACGGTCGAATTCGGCGTCAACTACACCCAGGACGCGCTGTTCCAGGCCAGCGACAGCCTCCGCCTCAAGGCCGCCTACTTCAACAACGACATCGACGATTATATCGGTGGCGTGACGCTGTCGGCCTACGACCCGACTTCCGGATGCCCGCGCGTCACCGGGGCGATCCCGATCTGCTACCAGTACCAGAACTTCGCCAGCGCCAAGATCCAGGGCTTCGAGTTCGAGAGCGTCTATGTCGCGGGTTGGGGCTTCCTCGGCCTCACGGCGTCGGTGATCGATGGTCACACGGTGTCCTTCGAGGGCGAGCAGGAGCCGCTCTCCACCATCCCCTCCTCACAGGTCACCGCGCAACTCGGGCTGCTGTTCCTTGAGGACAGGCTGACCGTCGGCGGCGAAGTCCAGTACAATGCCGCGCCGGCCGGAAATCCCTATGCCGAGGACTATACGCTGGTAAATCTGTTCGCCAATTATCAGGCGAACGAGGATTTCCGGGTCGACATGCGCGTCGACAACCTTTTCGACGTTCAGTACACCAATCCGCTCAACGCCACCACGACAACGCAGCTCTACGAGCCCGGCATTACGCTGAAGCTCGCCGCGACCATGCGTTTCGGAGGCTGACCGGCACATCTGCCGGCTGTGGATCGCGCGATCCCGCGCGGATGGCGAGGCAGTCCTCGCCATCGCAGCGCGTAACCCTGCCCCGCGAAACTGTGAGACAAACGTGTCGTTTTGTGCACAGTAGCGCTGGGTTTGGGTGAGGAAAATACCGTGATTGCGCAGAAGCAGAAATTCGTGGGGCTTAGAATCCATCTCGACGGCGGCTGTTTCGACCAGTGTGTGTTCGAACGCTGCACGTTGGTCTATTCCGGCGTACTCGGCGTAACGATGGACAGCTCCGATTTCATCGACTGCAACTGGGAAATGCAGGGACCGGCGCGCGAAACGCTGACGTTTCTGGCGATGCTTCACAGGGCCGGAGCGCGCGAACTCGTCGAGGCGACAGTGTTCAACATCCTGGGACGAAAGACCGTCGGTCCGACCCTCAACTAGATGGAATTGGCCTTCATGCCGATCCTGACATCCGTATCGGGCCTGCCAGAGCGGCTGCTGTTCATCGATATCGAGACCACGGGTCTCTACAATTCGGATCGGCTGGTCAGCTTCGGCGCGGTCGAGCTGGAGACGGCGTCGATCGGCTCCGATACCTGCAGGCTGCGGCTGGCGCATTTCATTTTCGATCCAGGCCGTAAAAGCCATCCGAAGGCGGAGGAGGTGCACGGCTATTCGGATTGGGTCCTGCGCCATCAGGAGCCGTTCGCCGAGTGTGCGAACCGCGTGTGGCCGCTTTTCGACGAGGCAGGGCTGATCGTTGCGCACAATGCCGATTTCGACATGCCGTTCCTGGTCAGGGAGTTCGAACGCGCCGGCAGGCCGCTGCCGGAAAGGCCGGTCTACTGCACCATGCAGGCCTTCAGCGAGAAGGTCGGCGGCCGATCCGGACTGGAGGCGGTGCTGCGGCAGATCGGCATCCAGCGTCGTCACGGGCCGCACAACGCGCTCGAGGATGCCTGGCTGTCGATGCAGGTGTTCCTTTGGCTGAACGGGCTGCCGCTGCTGCCGCAGCAGGCGCTTTCAGCCGCGCCGCCCTCCAACATGCGGCCGGTGCCGCCGATGCCGGCCGGCAAGTTGCCGCGTCGTCGCAGGCCCAAGCCCGCCACCGAGGACGCATCGCCGGCTTTGGCCGAGGAAGCTTTGCCGGCGGCCGGTGAGACGGAGATAGCTGCCGCGGACCTGCCGCCGGAGCCATCGCCGCCGGTTCCGGCCGAGCGGCAAGTCGACAAGCGCCTCGTCGACGCCTGCCGCTCGACCGCCACCCTGATGCTTTGGATCGCGCGCTCGGACGGGGTCAGCGAGCCAGAGATCGGGGCGCTCGCGGCGCTGGTGCGCTCACGCATGGAGCGCATCGGCTCGACCGGAGACGACACCTGCGGCGATGCCGTGGCGGCGCTGGCCGAGATCGAGCCGACCGAGGAGGCCGTCGACGCGGCCGTGCGCGAACTGGTGCGCGACGCCGAGGCGCTATCCGATCTCAGCCGGTGGTTGCGCATGGTGACCTATGCCGACGGCAAAGGTTCCGAGGAAGAGCGTGCCGCGCTCGATCGCATCACCGCGTCTTTCGAAAAGGCGCGCCAGGAAAGCCGTTCAGGCTGAAATCGCGCCGGCTCTTCGCGGCCGGCGTTGACGTCCGTCCTGGGGGCTCAGCCGAGGCCGGGCGGGAGTGTGGGGCGGCGGGGCGCGCCGTTGTTCGACAGCACCTGCTTGAACAGGAACAGCGGCAGAACAAGCGTTGCCAGGACCCCGCTTAGCCAGACGATCAGCGTCGATAGCACCCAGGTGTTGAAGCCGGTGATGACCAGCCCGTTCGTCAGCCACGTCGTGACCCAGAGGCCAGCCAGCGTGGTGACCAGCGCAACGCCGCCGTTGAGCGCGCGGACATATTTGAAGGACAGCTTGAACAGCAGCGGCCCGAGGATGAACTTGGCCGCGGTGAACAGCGCGACCACGACGACGAAACCCAGCGGGCTGATCTGAAAGGCCGGCAGCAGCCATGCGGCGATCAGCAGGCCGATGGCGTTCGCCGCCAGTTCCAGAACCGTCACCGCGATCAACCGCATCATGGACCCGCCTCC
The DNA here is from genome assembly GCA_016793565.1 of Rhizobiaceae bacterium. GTDB lineage: Bacteria > Pseudomonadota > Alphaproteobacteria > Rhizobiales > Rhizobiaceae > JAEUMA01. The sequence continues at coordinate 2,396 of JAEUMA010000010.1, read as the reverse complement.
TGCCACGCGACCGCACCTTGACCGAGCGGGTGCGGAAGTCAAGGGCGGCGGGCCGGTGCGGAGGCTGCCGTGCGGTCGCGGAAAGTTGAAGCGGGGATTGCGATCGATCAAGGCGAGGCTTGGCGTTTCTGGGCATCCTTAGTGCGATCGAAAGCAGAGGAAAGGATAATCGATGCCTGCTTTGCCCAAGACGATGAAGGCCGCCGTCGTGCACCAGTTCGGGAAGCCGCTCGCCATCGAGGCGGTGCCGGTTCCGATGCCGGGGCCGGGCGAGGTGCTGGTGAAGGTGGCGGCGTGCGGCGTGTGCCACACCGATCTTCACGCGGCGGATGGCGACTGGCCGGTCAAGCCCAGCCCCCCATTCATTCCGGGCCACGAGGCAGCCGGGACCGTCGTGGCGCTCGGAGCGGGCGTCACCGAACTCGCCGAGGGCGACCGGGTCGGGGTCGCCTGGCTGCACGACGCCTGTATGCGCTGCGAATATTGCGAGACAGGCTGGGAGACGCTCTGCGAACACCAGCACAACACCGGCTATAGCTGCAACGGCGGCTTCGCCGAATACGTCATCGCCTCGGCTCCCTTCGTCGGCCGCATTCCGGACGGCGTCGACATGGCGGCGATCGCTCCGATCCTCTGCGCCGGCGTGACAACCTACAAAGGCCTCAAGGAAACCGAGGCCAGGCCGGGCGAATGGGTCGTCATCTCCGGCGTCGGAGGGCTCGGCCACGTGGCGATACAATATGCCCGTGCGATGGGATTGCGCGTCGCCGCGCTCGACATCGCCGCCGACAAGCTCGCCCTGGCCAAGGTGGCGGGCGCCGAGGTCGCAGTCGATGCGCGTTCCAAGAGCGCGACGGCCGATATCCTGGATGCCACCGGCGGCGGGGCGCACGGCGTGCTGGTGACGGCGGTGTCGCCGGCGGCCTTCTCGCAGGCCCTCGGCGTGGTGCGGCGCAAGGGCACGGTCAGCCTGGTTGGGCTGCCGCCGGGCGAGTTTCCGACGCCGATCTTCGACGTGGTGCTGAAGCGCATCACCGTGCGCGGCTCCATCGTGGGAACCCGCAGGGATCTCGACGAGGCGATCGCCTTCGCGGCGCGCGGGCAAGTCAAGGCGGAGATCCACACCGCGCCGCTGGAGGAGATCAACACGATCTTCAGCCGGCTCAAGGCCGGTCAGGTCGAGGGCCGAATGGTGCTGGACTTCACGAAGTAGGATCTACCCTGAACCGCTCTGGGGGCGGCCTTGCGCGGCCCCTACTCCACCATGAAGCGGGAGCTGAAAGGCAGGCTGGCCGCGCCGACCGCCTTAGGCGACCGTTCGATGTTGCCGGCGGTCGCGGTAATTCCTGGAAGCAATGCTTCCAGGTCGCGGCAGATCTGCCGGCATACCGATTGGGGGGCGTAGGACGACAGCACCACCGTCGTTACCGGCACGAACTGCGCGAGCGCCTGCACGGAAACCCGCATCTGCCGCACGACCTCGGCTCGCCAGTCGACTTCCGCCTGGCCGATCGAGGGCCATTGCGATCCCCGCTCCCACAATTCCAGATCGGCGCCGGCGGACTGCCGGATCGCGCTTTCCAGCCGCAGGATGCCGACGTCATGGCTGACCGTCGAGTTGGCGCTGTAGATCTGGTGGTTGAGCACCAGCCGGCTGTGCAGACGTGCGCCGAGGTAGAAGAACAGATAGTCGGACAGATTCTTGGCAACGCCGAACATGCTCTCGCCGCCGGCCGCAGCGGTGATGTCGTTCTGGACATAGACCGGGTAGCCGATCTCCGTCTCGATCTCCTCCTGCAGCGCCTCGAATCGCTCCCGCGCACCCTCGGGCGTGAGGTCGAGCTCGGCCTTGTCCTCGGGCAGCGCCAGCCCGATCCCGGCGATGCGCGGATGCAGGTTCTTCGGCAGGATGGCGATCGCCTGCTGGATCGCCGACATGAACTGCGGATGGTTGTTCGCCTGGGAGGGCGTCGGCAGCGGCAGGCTCGCCTGGAAACGCACCGAGCCTACGAAATCGACCAGCACGACCTCGACCTGGCGATGCCCGACGCTGATGCCGACCGAATAGGCGCCCTCCGGATTGAGCGAGATCGGCACGGTGGGCGGCCCGACCCGGCCGCGCTGCGCCTCGCCCTTGGCGATCAGCCCCTCCTGCTCGAGCGAACGCACGATTACCGAGACGGTCTGCGCAGAAAGGCCGGTCTTCTCGCCGATTTCGAGCCGCGTGATGTCCTTGCTCTGAAGCAGCAGTGACAGCACCAGCCGCTCGTTGTAGCCGCGCACACTGACGGCGTTGAGGCCTATCGCGCGGTCGGCGATGCGCAGGGGATTGGGCGGGGCGAACCGCATGTCAGGCATGGAGGCGTTCCAGGTCGATCTTGCCGGCGCGGCCGTCC
>JAEUMA010000724.1 GCA_016793565.1 Rhizobiaceae bacterium | reverse complement strand
TGCCCTCGATCAGGACCGCCTTGTCGGCGAAGAACAGATCACATCGCGTCAGGGTCAAATACTGATGCAGAAATTCGCGATCGAGCTCGGTCGCGCCACCCATGCCCTTACGCAAATCCTTCACGACCGAACGGCGCATGCCCTCGCCGTCCGGCACAGAGACGAAATAGCGCATGGCCTCGAACCGCGCTTCGTTCGCCATATGCGGAGAGTGGGTGGTCACGACGAACTGGACCGGCCAGGGCCTGTTCTCATTGAGCTGAGCGACGACTGCGCTGGTGATCTGATCGAGCTGCCGGATGAAGACCTCCTGCATCTGAGGATGCAGGTGTGCTTCCGGTTCCTCGATAAAGATCAAATGCACGCCAGCGGCCGTCGGCGTGGCCTGATACTCGCGGAAGAACCGCAGTAGCTGGAGCAGCATGTAGACCAAATTGCGCACGCCGAGCCCATTGTAGGTTTCGGGCAGAGTCATGCCGTTGACGCCGACGTAGCGAACCTTGGTGTGATCGTTCAGCAGCTTGTCGACATCAAAGCTGGTCTCGGTAACGAGGCCGGGATCGGAGAGTCCGGGATAGCCGAACAGGTCGAACGTCGGCAGAAGGGAGGTGAGCTTCGCGTTGAAGCCGGCGTGCAGATCACCCTGAATTTGTTCAACGGCCGCCTTGAGCTGCTCGGCCGTCGTCCGCTTCTCGGGATCGACGGGATCGATGAGAGCCGACTGAAAGAGCACCTCAACGACTTTTCCGAGCACATCCCGCTCGCGGTGCGTGTCGTCGTCGAGGCCGCGCTGTGCATTGATGAAGCCGCCCCGAACCAGCGCCGTGAGCGTTTTTGGCTCCAGCGACTTTCGATTGGTCGGGTCATTGGGATCGACCGCCTCCAACGACGCCGCGTAGGCACCTGGCACGCGACTGCCCAATGCCCGAAACAAGGCTAGACGGTTGGCCGCAACATCCTCACCGACCGCCAGGTCAGCGAAAAGCGTTGCCGGCGCGGTTGGCCGAGCGCCATAGGTGAGGATGAGCCTTGCCTCGCTACAGTTCGGATCGAGATCGACGATGCAGTCGCTCAGCGGGCCGAGATCTGGAGCGTTGACATCATAGCTGATGTCGATCGTGACCTTGATCGATGGGAGCAGTACAATGACGTCGGGCGCAGAGGCTCCCGCTTGAAAGGCTTCGAACGCCGTCCAGAAGCGCTCGTGGCAACCCAGGGAAAAATCCTCCACCCTGAATGAGGGTGACTTGTCGCCGAGGAGTCGTCGGAACAGCTCTGCTATCGAGGTCTTCCCGCTATTGTTTCGTCCTACGATCAGCGTAGTGCGATCTTCCAAGCCCACCGCGACATCTCGCAGAAGTCGGAAGTTCTCGATTTCGACCCCTTTGATCCGCATCAACCTCCCCCCTCTATGTTTGCCGCTCCGTTCGCTCTTGCAGCTATCTCGGCGCAGCGCGCCATGAGCACATCGAACGGTTCGGCTTCCTCGAGGAGGAGCCCATCGTCGACCATCCGCGCGTAATCTTCTGCGAGAGCCTTCGCGCCGTCGCCGGCTGGCACGAGCTGCAAACCGCCGTTCACGGCAGAGGCGTAGTCGATCTGAGATCGGTCGGCGGCCTTCTCGGCGAAGAACATCGCCTTGTGACGCGCCACGGCGTTGGCCAGCTCGCGATCAGCGAAGGCCGCCGCCGCAAAGCCGGTTTCGCCGAGACGCACCACGTCATGCCAGTGACGCGCGAAACGATCTCCGCGCAGCCGCTCCTGAAGGCAGAAGACATGGATCGCGGTCGCCTTCTCCCAGAAGGTCCGCTCGGCATGCATGACCCTCGGCCGAGCGGTTGGAAAGACCACGCCATCCACCAGTCCGGCCGCATCGCAGGTGACATCGCGCGGGCTCGCGGGCTCGCCCGTCGAGCGGGCGCCGAATTCGAGCATGACACTCGGGGCCACATAGCCCGAGCCCGCCGTTGTCGCCTCATAATCGATGAAGAGCTTCTCACCATCGACCAGGATCGACGCAGTCAGGGGGCCGGTTGCCAGCGCCGTAGCGATGACCGGCTGAACGGCTCCCGCCACCCATTGCGGCAAGCGTTCGCGCACGGCACTCGTCCAACGTTTTTCCTCGCTTCGCGTCTTCGGCAGCGCCTCGCCACTGTCTCCGACGAGGTCGGGGGCGAGCGCGCGAATGTCGTAGGTCAGATCGACGTCTTCGGAAAACCGCCGGATGACGCCATAGGCCTTCGACAGCGAAGTGCCGCCCTTGAAGACCAGATGCTCGCCGAGCGGCGAGGCGTAGAGCGTCAACAACGCCCACACCACCCACGCATCCTTATCCAGCAGGTGCGCCGGTCGGCCCGAGCGGTCGGCAGCGACGCTCAAGGCTTCCCGGCGATCCTCGGCCGGAAGGAGGAGGAAGGCGTCAGCCATGCGCAACCTTCCCCACGCTGCGCGCGAGCCAGGTCGGAAGCTGAGGCGCGGCCGCCACCAGTTCGCTGAAAGCGGCGGGCGGTAGTTTGCGCTTCAGGGTCTGGAGGGCCGACTCGGCCCTTTCCGGTCCGAGCCAGGCTAGCGCTCGTACTGCCTGTCCCGCTGGTCGATGCGCCATGGCGAGCTGCCAGCGCGGCGCGTGGCGAAGCTCGACGATCTGCTTGCCGAGGTTCATCTTCCGGGTCCGCCCCGACGTCAGATAGACCGACCGGACCGGCACCTGTGTCGTCAGGCCGAGGCTGTTGGCAGCAGCCGCGCCACTCGAGACGATGACCTCGCCGCGCTGGGCGGCCAGCGCCTCGACTGCCTGCTCCACGGACGGCGCCCTGGTCCCGAAACGGCTCGTTACGGGCAATAGGTAAACACCGCGCCCGGCGCGCAGCAGTCCGCCCCGCTCGGCCAGACGCGACAAGGCCTGGTCTACCGCGGCGCGATTGCCAAGGTGGAGCAAGCTCTTAGCCGCGACCGGCGTGCCTTCCGGCAGGCGCGCCGCATGCTCAAGGATCTGCTCGGTCAAGCGCTGCATGGCTATTCTCCTGTCAGAAATATACGCAGTTTTCTGACAGTTTTCAACCTGGAGCTGGCGCGCGGTGCGGGGTGCCTCCCGCCCTCCGGACTTGTGCACCTGTCGGGGGACACCACCGTGCAACCACGAACGTCACTCAATGCGAGGTTTAACCCTTCAGCTTCTGCTTTCCTTCGGCAAGGAAGCCTGACAGCAATGTCTCCATTGCCGCCATTAAGTCATCCGGCTTTTCTTCGCGGAGCTTTTCCGCCTGCTCGACGAAAGGCGTGAGCAGGCCCTTCATTTCATCCGGTGACTTCTCCAATCGCCTGAGCATCTTCAGTCCGTTTTGTGCATAGCCGAGAAACTCGGCGTTTCGCCCCGTAATCTCGGCCAGCATTTCGTTGGTGATGCGCTCGCTTGGTGCGGCGAATTCACCGTCGACCCAATCCACGTACAGCGAGGCGTTCTTGGCGCGGTTCGACGTCTCGTGAAACTCGTCCTGGGTCTGCCTGAACGCATCCATGGCCGCCTCCCAGTCGCCACGGGCCTTCGCATCGGTCTCGGCCTCAGAGCCCTTCAGCATGTACGCATTCGATTTGTTCTTGGCCGCGTGACGACCGAACGCTGCTAACACCTTTTTCTCATCGACCTCGAACCCGAGCACCAGGCTGACCGCCCAGACGCCGAGGTTGTTGACCTTCGAGCACTCCTCAAGGGAAATCTGGTGGAGGCAAAGCGCACGCGCCACCGCGCCCGCTTTGGCCAGGAGCTCCGCCTCGAAAAAGAGGCGCTCCGCATTTTCGAATGTTTTCTCAGCGCCGCGGACGAGAACTGCCAACGGCGCGTTGTCGCTTTTCGCGCGCTTCTCGCCCCTGTCTTCCGGCTTCATGTTGTTCATTGTTGTTCCAGCATGTTGTAGATAGAAATACTTCAGCGACTACAGGCGTTTGCCCGTCGCGAAAGGAATAACACATGACCGCTACCGACTGGATGCCGGTATTCGTCCTGCCGAATATTCCGCTGGAAGCTGCCATCGGCTGTGAGATCGCGGCGCTCGCGCCCGCGAATGACCCTCGCGTTGCGGCTCTCAAACGGGCGCATCCCTCGTTCAGGCGTTTCCTCAACCGCTTCTCGGATAATTTCGGAGAGAAGTTCGAGCCCTCGGTCCTGATCCTCGACGCCACCGCTCCGCCGATCTTTCGCGACGTGACGGCGCTGGCAAGTTTCCGCGACCTTATCGCGCTCTCGGCGGTCACCCATGGCCGGGCGCTGGAACTCCGATATCCGCGCGGGCATCGCGTGCTGTTCGGCGAGGCCTTCGCCATCTACCCTTGGATGCTCGACCGACACTATGAGGACGTGATCGGCAGCACACCGGCGATCCTCGGCACGCATGAGCTCTCTCGCTTCAAGGGCCAATCGTCGCCGGCCCTGTTTCGCACGTCACTCGGCGAAACAGACATCGACCAGCCGCTCCTGGCCACGCTCATGGCACGCTGGCGTCGACGCTATGAAGCCGCAGAGCCAGCCTGGGAGGACGTCGCGCTGATGCGGTCGCTCAACATGGCCTACCAAGCTTCCCTCTTGCCGGCCGGCACCGATGCGACGTTCTACGACGTCGGGCGGGTCGTCTCCCTATGGGTCAGCGCTTTCGAGACCCTCGTGCATCCTGGCGGAAGCGGACAGGCTAACCGCGACAAGGTGTTCGAGATGATCGAGCGGACGCCCTGGGCGGAGGTGGAAAGCAGCCAGCTCATCTACGACACGGGCGGCAAGACCAAGGTGAAGCGCACATTGGCGTCCTGGCTCTATCAAGTGCTTTACGAGTGCCGAAACGATTTCCTCCACGGCAATCCCGTCGAGCGCAACAATCTCTTTCTCCCCACGCCCCAGCGGACGATCTTCGAATATGCCGCGCCGCTTTTACCGTATCGCGTTGACGGCGTTTCTTCCGATCACATACGGGGTCCGGATGCCATCGTCCAAAGATGCCCGCGCGCTCGGCGCCTATATCGCCGATCACATGGACTTCATGGGACCGCAAGAATCCGCGGAGGAAGCCCTCCTGACCGCAACGCGCCCGCCAGAGAGCCGCGCCGCACGCCGCACCCGCGTCACTCGTCCCGCTCCCTAGTTGTCGGCGCCAGCGTCCGATTCCGCGATCAACTCTTCCGCCAGCTCCGAAAGCCACGGCGAGACATCCTCGATCTGCACCGCGCCGACATGGACCGCGTAATAGTCCCCGACCGTCCGGAACGCCTCGCCAAAGCGATCCGCGAACATCTTCTGCAGCTTGTCGTTCCGACTCAGCACACTGGACAGGGCACGCCCGCCCCGCAGGAATTTGAGCGCATGTTCTTTGCCGAGCAGATAGAGATATTTTCGTTTCGCCGTCGGATGCTCAGCGAGCAGCAGATAATCCTTGAACACGGAATTCTGGCGGATCGACTCCGCGCCGCCCCGCCACCGGATGAATTTGAACTCGGCGACCCGCAGGTTGGTCTCCAGATCGAAATCACGTCCGGTATTCCCGGCGCCGAGCGACACATATTCGACCCGCTCGTCCGGTTCTAGGATGTGCGGAAGGCAGAGCAGGATGCCGAGCGCATGGATGGTCACATTGATCTGCCCAGCCAGGCGCTTCATCTCGGCGGCCGCAGCCAGCGCCTCCCGACCCACGCCAGCGCTCTCGAGAAAGTTTGCGCAATCCTTCGCCGCTATGCCGCGCACCGCGCCCTCGATCCGCGCAAGCGTCTGCGTCAGGTCGGGGCCTGTGAACCGTAAGAGCAGGTCACGAATATCCGCAGGATTCGTCATGCGCCCGCCTGGCCAGCGAAACCAAGCCGATCGAT
>JAEUMA010000715.1 GCA_016793565.1 Rhizobiaceae bacterium | reverse complement strand
CCTTGCGGCGGACGCATGGCTGTGCGGCGTTTCGACGATGTCGCAGCCGGAAATGTCGATCCCGTTCTGCGTCGCCGTGCTGACGATGCGCGCTGGCGGACCGACCAGGATCGGCCGGATCAGCCCCGCCGCCGCGGCATCCATCGCGCCGCGCAGCGAGGGTTCGTCGCAAGGATGCACTACGACCGTTACCGGCGTCTGCGCCGTGCCGGCCGCCCGGATGAGACGCTCGTATTTCGACGCGCCGTCTTGCTGCATTATGGCCGCTGTCATTGATTCACCCGCATGCGGAGGAGGCGTGGCCGGACCATGCGCGACCTCGGCCACGCAGGCAAACGAAAAGCGAAACCTCGGCCGGAAGCAATTTTCGTGCTGTGGCAGTGCGCGAGACGGCTTGCGAACGCCTTGCAGGGGAGTATTTCAGTGCGCGCGATCGCGCATCCTCCTGTGCACGACCCTGGAGATCGACCGATGGCCGTCAGGAACGGCGGAACACAGAACGTGCAGACGCCTGAGGGCGGCTGGGGGCCGGCCGCGTCGATGCGCGGCGAGCGGCTCAGCGAACGGGTCGCCGACGCCATCGTCAATCTGATCGCGCAGGGGCATTACCAGCCTGGCGAGCGCATCACCGAGGACGACGTCGCCTCGCGCCTGGCGGTGAGCCGGGTGCCGATCCGTGAGGCGATCACGACGCTGGAGGCGCAGGGCATCCTCGTACTCAGCCTCAATCGCGGCGCGCGCGTGGCGGCCTTCGGCGAGAGCGAGCGCCGGCAGGTGAAGGAGGCGCGCATCGCGCTGGAGAGTATCGCCGCGCGCGGCGCCGCGTCGGCCTATCGCTTGCGGCCGGAGCTTCTGGAGCGCCTCGACGAGGTGATTTTCCGTATGGAACTGGCCGCCCGCCGCGACGACTGGGCCGCCATGCGCGACTGCGACGTGCAGTTCCACCGAGCGCTGTGCGAGGCATCCGGCAATACCATCATCCTCAAATTGTGGGAGGCGCTGTCGCGCCACATCGCCATCATCTTCGGGCGCGAGATCCTGACAGAGCGAGACTGCGGCGTCGTGGTCGACGAACACCGCAGGCTGCTGCAGGTGCTGCGCGAAGGCGGCGACGTCGAGGCGGCGATCCACGCCCACATCATGCGGCTGGGCTGATCTCCGCTTTCGAAAATAGTATACAATTATACAAAAACTGCGTAGTGGAATTCTCGAGTCGGACTTGGTCGCCGCGCCGAGTCTGGCACAGTCGCAAGTCCCCCCAGGCGCCGGTCTGTCGGCGCAAAGACAGGTCGTCATGAGAACAGTTTCGCCGATCGTGGACGGTCCCTTGCCGAGGGTCCGCATAGCCGACATCGAATGCCGTGTGCTGCTGGCGCCGGACTACGATCCGCAGTTCACCTCCTCTGCGCAGGACAGCCTGGTCGTCGCCATCCGTGCCGACGACGGCACCGTCGGCATCGGCGAGTGCGACGCCAATCCCTGGATCGCCAAGGCCTGCATCGAATCGCCCGGCACCCACACGATGGGCCAGTGTATCAAGGACATTCTGATCGGGTCCAACCCGTTCGAGATCGGCGAGATCTGGCGGCGCATGTATCTCGGCACTGCCATGAACGGCCGTCGCGGCATGATCATCCATGCCATGAGCGCGGTCGAAATGGCGCTGTGGGACCTCTGCGGCAAGCTGGTCGGCAAGCCGGTGCATGCCCTGCTCGGCGGCAAGCCGCGCGACTTCATCGTGCCCTACGCGTCGCTCCAGCCCGGCGGCCACAGCTTTGCCGAGTACCGCGACGCCCTGGTGGCTTCGGCGTTGAACGCCAAGGCGCTGGGCTTCACCGCCATCAAGAGCGAGGTCACGATGAACGGACCTTACGCTCACGGCGGCATGAACGAGCCCTATGAGCGGCACACCGAGGTGGTGGCGGCCGTGCGCAAGGCGGTCGGCCCGGAAATGACGCTGATGGTCGACGTGCAGTATCTGTGGGAGGACGCGGCGACTTGCCTGTCGGTCGTCCGCGACTGGGCGGAGTTCGACATTTTCTTCCTCGAAACGCCGCTTTGGTCGGACAATCTGGAGGAGATCGCCAAGCTTGCCGAGCGGGCGCCGATGAAGATCGCCTTCGGCGAGTGGCTGGCGACGCGGCACGAGTTCAAGGAACTCATGGACGTCGGCCACGTGCAGGTGGCGCAGCCGGATGTCGGCCGCGTCGGCGGCATCGGCGAGGCTAAGATCGTCTGCGACATGGCGGCCGAGCGCGACATGCTGATCGTCCCGCATTGCTGGAAGACGGGCATTTCGATCTCGGCGACGGCGCATCTGGCGTTCGTCACGCCGCACTGCGCCTTCATCGAATATCTGCCGCCGACGCTGGCGGTCGAGCGCCTGCGCCGGGAACTGGCCCAGGAGGAGCTGCGGCTGGAGAACGGCCGCATTCCTTTGCCGCAAAAGCCGGGCCTCGGCGTCGAGGTCGACTGGGACGTGGTGCGCAAATATACGGTCGCTTGAGTGCGCTAAGCGGCTAGCGCGGCCCGGTATCGACGATCAGCGCCGGATCGAGCCGGCCTTCGAAGAAGTCGAGCACGTTGCGGACGGAGGCGATCGCCATCCGCTCGCCGCTCTCGGCCGTGAGCCCTGCGGTGTGCGGGCTGAGGACGACCTGGTCCAGGCCCAGCAGCGGGCTTTCCGCCACCGGCGGCTCGTCCTCGAAGACGTCGATACCGGCGCCGGCCAGCCGGCCTGCCGCAAGCGCCTCGGCGAGCGCGTGCTCGTCGACGATGCCGCCGCGCGCGGTGTTGATCAGGATCGCGGTCGGCTTCATCACCGCAAGCTCGGCCGCGCCGATCAGCATGCGGTCCGGCTTCGGCATGTGGATGGAAACGGCGTCGGCCCAGGCCAGGCCCTCGGTCAGGCTGGCAACGGCTGCGACCGGCCCCTCGGGCCAACCCGCGGCGGCCAGATAGGGGTCGTAGGCCCTGACCTCCATGGCGAAGCCGGACGCCATGCGCGCCAGGTGACGCCCGATCCGGCCATAGCCGAGGATCAGCAGCCGCTTGCCGGAAATCTCGCCTGCCTCCAGGCGGTTGCGCCACAGCCAGCCGTGGCGGCGGACCGCGCCGTCGGCGCGGATGGCGCGCTTGGCCGCCGCGAGCAGCATCATCATGGCATGCTCGGCGACCGACAGCGAGTTGACGTCACCGACGATGGTCAGCACGATCCCGCGCCGGTGCAGCGCCGCCAGGTCCACCGCGTCGTAGCCGACGCCGTGGCGCGACACGATCCTGAGCCGTCCGGCCGTTGCGAGGGTCGCGGCCGAAACCGGCTGCGTGCGCACCACCAGCGCGTCCGCGCGCGGTACCAGCGGCGCGTAGCTCGCCTCCGTGATCTCCTCGACATAGTCGTAGGTGAAGCCCTCGGCTGTATCGAGCAGTTCTATTCCGCTTCCATGGATGCTGCCGGCGACCAGCACATGAGGCATCGGGGATTTTCCTGATCGCGGTTCATGCTAAAGCGGTCTCGCCGCACGACCGGACTCTCTTCACGATCCATACAGGTGACGGGCACGTCTGGGTAGACGCTCGTTGCGAGGAGCCATCGCATGGAAGCCAGACTGGGAATAGCGCCGATCGCCTGGTGGAACGACGATCTGCCGGAATTGAGCAGCGACATCTCGCTGGAGGATTGCCTGGCGGAGGCACGGCAGGCCGGCTTCACCGGCATGGAGACCGGCCGGCGCTTCCCGCTCGATCCGGCCGAGCTTGGCCCCATTCTCGCGGCGAACGGGATTTCGGTCTGCGGCGGCTGGTTCTCGGGCCGGCTGCTCGAAGGCGACATCGAGGCGGAGAAGGACCGCATCGCCGCGCAGATGGCGCTGTTCAAGGCCACCGGCGCGCCCTGCATCGTCTATGGCGAGACCGCCGGCACGATCCAGGGCCTGCGCGACGCGCCGCTGGCCACCCGCCGCGTGCTGGACGAGGACGAGATCCGGATCTACGGCCGCAAGATGACCGCCTTCGGCGAATGGTGCGCCGAAGAGGGCATGCCGATCTCCTACCATCACCACATGGCCGCGCCGATCCAGTCGGAGCGCGACGTCGATCTCCTGATGAAACATTCGGGCGAGGGGCTTCCGCTGCTCTACGACGCGGGCCACATGGCCTTTGCCGGCGGCGACGTGCTGCGCATGATCGACAACCACCATTCGCGCATCTCGCATGTCCACACCAAGGACGTGCGCCGCGCTGTGCTCGACGCGCTCGACTGGCGACGGGACAGCTTTCTCGATGCGGTCGTGAAGGGGGCGTTCACCGTGCCGGGAGACGGCTCGCTCGACTTCGAGGCGATCGTCAAGCGTCTGGCGGGCTACGGCTATGAAGGCTGGTTCGTGGTCGAGGCCGAGCAGGATCCCGGTCCCAATCCTCCGCTGAGGATGGCCGAGATCGGCCATGCCGAGCTGCTGCGCGTCATGGCCGCCGCCGGCTACACCGTCAAGTAGGTCGCGACCCGGCTAGCGGTGCACCGGAGCCGCCGGCAGGCTCGCGCCGCCGCTCTGTGCGGTCTGCGGCAGGTAGCGCTCGATGAGCTGCTCCACCTCGGCGTTGCGGGCGCGCGCCGTCTGGCCGCCCATCACCACGGCGACCATGCGCCGTCCCTCGGTGTCGACGGAGGTCACGATGTTGAACCCGGAATCGCGGACATAGCCGGTCTTGATGCCGTCCACGCCCTGCACCCGGCCCAGAAGATCGTTGTGGCCGCGGATGGTGCGGCCTCGGAACGTGAAGCTCGTTTCGGAGAAGTAGCGGTAATACTGCGGGTAGCGAACCCGCAGTGTCATGCCGAGCAGCGCCATGTCGCGCGCGGTCGTGCGCTGTTCGGGATCGGGCAGGCCGGAGGCGTTGCGGAACGTGGTGCCCCGCATGCCGAGTTGGCGCGCCTTGGCCGTCATCATCGAAGCGAAGCGCTCCTCGGTGCCGCCGAGATATTCGCCGACCGCCACCGCCACGTCGTTGGCGGACTTGATCACCAGCGCGTGGATGGCGGACTCGACGTCGATTGTCTCGCCCGGACGGAAGCCGATCTTCGTCGGCGGACGCGCTGCGGCATAGGCGGAGACCGGTATCTGCGCCGTCATGTCTACGCGCCCCTGCTGCAGCGCCTCGAACAGCATGTAGAGCGTCATCATCTTGGTCAGCGACGCCGGATAGCGCGGCAGCTCGGAATCCAGCGAGTAGAGCGTCTTGCCGTTGGATGCATCCACCACGATCACGGCATGCTTGCTCGTCATCGCGGGAAGGGTGGTGGTGGTTATCACCGAGGGCGCGACGTCGGCTGTTGTGCAAGCCGCGAGGCCGCCCGCAGTGAGCATTGCGGCCGCGATTTGAAGGATGAGGCGGAGCATAGCCGGACGGAGTGAGCGCAAGACCGAACCCGAGTAGACACGACCTGCTCCGGCAGCGCGGAGCGCGACGGGACCGGCTTCGGACCGCCCGCGACGGTCGCTTAATGCCCTGCCCTGACTGCAAATGCTAGCGCCGAAGCGCGAAAAATCCATTAAGCCGCAGGCTGGCGCGCCGTCCGCTCCGGCTTGACGATCGCCCGTGCTGAAAACCATATGGAAGGCGTGGCCCCACCGGCGCTGTCCAAGGGAGGATCGGATGTCGGAAATCGCCAAGCTCGCGGCGCGCATCTTCAAAGCGGCCTCAGGCAAGGATCGTTTCATCGTTGCCGTCGCCGGCCCGCCGGGAGCCGGCAAGTCCACCGTGGCCGAGGAGCTCGCCGCCCTGCTCCACGAATCCTCATCGGTGGTCGTGCCGATGGACGGCTTTCACTTCGACGACATCGTTCTCGACGCGCGCGGACTGCGCTCGCGCAAAGGTTCGCCCGAGACGTTCGACGCAGCCGGCTTTGCCGCGCTTTTGGAGCGCATCCGCCGTCGCGAGCCGGACATCGCCATTCCCATCTTCGACCGCGGCATGGAACTCTCGCGCGCCGCGGCGGGCATCATCGCCGGCGACACGCGCTTCATCCTGGTCGAAGGCAACTACCTCCTCCTGGACGAGGATCCGTGGCGCAAGCTGGCGCCGCTCTTCGACCTGACGGTTTTTCTCGACGTTCCCCGCTTCGAGCTGGAACGCCGTCTCCTCCAGCGCTGGCACGATCACGGCAAGAGCGACGAGGACGCGCGCGCCTGGGTGGCGTCTAACGATATGCCCAATGTCGACCGCGTGCTGGGCGGCAGCCGGACAGCCGATATCGCGCTTCGCAACTGAACAGATGCAACCGCCTGCCCGATGCGGGCGTTCTGGCGAAAATGTCTAAAGATGGGAGAATGTCGATGGCCGAGAAAGGCAAGAGCGGACGCAAGGCCCCGACCAAGGCTGACACCGCGACGCGGTCGCGTAAAACGGCTGCGGAAGCGAAGGGCACGAAGAACCCATCGAGCGGGAAGTTCGGTCAGCGAGCTTCGGTACCCAAGGCAGCGTCACAGACCAATCTGACCGCTTCAACGGCGAAGGCGAAGCCGCAAGCCTCGAAGGCGAGACGGGTGGCCGTTGCCGTGGGCGAGACCGCGGTCGGCGCCATCGCCGCGGCAGCTTCACTCGTCAAGCGGGCCGCGCGCGGCAAGAAGTCGGCCCCGCAAGGCGACTGAGCGGACGGCAGGCTCATGCCTGTCATTTCCGGACTGGGATGTTCAGCCCTCTTTGCGATGCCGGCCGCGCCGCGCAACGGTCGAGCCAGGAGAGCACGGCCGGCATCTTGTCCAGCCCTACCAGTTCGGCCGCTTCGTAGAACACTTTGAGCGTGCGAACCCACGGGAACGTGGCGATGTCGGCGATCGTATATTCGTCGCCCATCATCCATTCGCGATCGCCGAGCCGGTCTTCGAGCACGAGAAGAAGCCGCCTGGTCTCGTCGCGATAGCGTTCCAGCGGCCGCTTGTCGACGATGTCGCGTCCGGCGAAACGGTAGAAAAAGCCCAGCTGGCCGAACATCGGTCCGATACCGCCCATCTGGAAGAAAACCCACTGCAGGCATTCGTAGCGCCGGGCGGGATCCCGGGGCATCAGGCGACCGCCCTTGTCCGCGAGATAGACGAG
>JAEUMA010000699.1 GCA_016793565.1 Rhizobiaceae bacterium | reverse complement strand
CGGCGAGCAGGGGACTTGGCCTCTCGACCGCGTGCTGGCTCCGGCGCTCCGCTATGCGGAGGAAGGGTTCGTCGTTCATCAGCGCACCGCCGAGGAATGGCGCTTCGCGGCCGGCAAGCTGGCCTTGACGCCGGAGGCGCGGGACGGGCTGCTGAGGGACGGCATGGCGCCTTCCGCCGGCACGGTCTGGCGCATGCCGGCCCTGGCCCGGACCCTGCGGGCGATAGCCGAGGGCGGCCCCCGTGCCTTCTATGAGGGAGAAATCGGAGAGGGGCTTGCGGATTTCCTTCGCAGCAAGGGCGGCTTCCACGCGGCCGAGGATTTCGCAAGCCATCGCGGCCGCTATGTCGACCCGCTGAGCACGTCCTACCGCGGCTGCGACGTGTGGCAGATCCCGCCGAACGGCCAAGGCGCGACGGCGCTGCTGATGCTCAATCTGCTCGAGACCTATCCGGTTGGCGAGCTGGCCTTCGACGGCGCGGAAAGGCACCATCTTCTGGCGCGCGCCGCACAACTGGCTTTCGCGGAACGCAACCGGACAATCGCCGATCCGGATTTCGGCCCCGTGCCGGTCGAGATCTTTCTCGACAAGGCGAAGGCCACCTCCATGGCGTCCGCGCTCTGCGACGCCGATGCCGCGTCAGGCCAGCCGCATCCTTCGGCGCGGGGCGATACGGCTTATGTCTCCGTGGTAGACCGCGACCGAAATGCCGTATCGCTGATCAGTTCCCTCTTCGAAGGCTTCGGGACGGGGCTCTACGAGCCGCAAACCGGCGTGGTGTTTCACAATCGCGGTTCGGGGTTCTCGGCACTGAAAAGCCATCCCAACGCACTCGCGCCGGGCAAGCGCCCGCTTCACACCATCATTCCCGGGATGGTTTCACGATCCGGCCGGCCCATTGTGTCCTTCGGCGTGACGGGCGGGCCTTTCCAGCCGATCGGGCAGACGCAGATCATCTGCGGCATCGTCGATCACGGTCTCGACATCCAGGACGTCATCGACCGGCCGCGCAGCTTCCTGCTCGACGGCAAGCTGCAACTCGAACCCGGCCTGATGCCGCTCGCCGGGCTGCTCGGTGCCCTCGGCCACGAGGTCGTGCCTGCCGCCCGGGCGATCGGCGGGGCGCATGGAATCGCCATCGACTGGGCGAACGGGTCGCTTTTTGGCGGCTCCGACGCCCGCAAGGACGGAGCGGCGCTGGCGACATGAGGGCACAGGCCGACATCGCCGCGCCAGGGCCGTTGCTCGACATTCGGGGGCTCGTGGTCCGCTTCGAGGCGGGCGGCGGCGCCTTCGACGTGGTGCGCGGCGTGGACTTCGCCCTGGAGCGCGGCCGCACGCTCTGCCTGGTTGGCGAGTCGGGCTGCGGCAAAAGCCTGACCGCGATGGCGATCCTGGGGCTTCTTCCCCGATCCGGGCGCATCGCCTCCGGCCAGGTGCTGTTCGACAACATGGATCTGGCCGGCCGCGGCGAAGAGGAGCTGCGGGGCGTTCGGGGGCGCCGCATCGGCATGATCTTCCAGGAACCGATGACCTCGCTCAACCCGACCATGACGATCGGCGAGCAGATTGCCGAAGTGCTGCGGACGCATCTGGGCATGGGACGGCGGCAGGCACGGACACGCACGCTCGACCTGCTCGGCATGGTGCGGATTGCGCGGGCCGCCCAGCGCATGGACGACTATCCCTACATGTTCTCCGGCGGCATGCGCCAACGGGTGATGATCGCCTTGGCGCTGGCATGCAGCCCGGAACTGCTCATTGCCGACGAGCCGACGACCGCTCTCGACGTCACGGTGCAGTCGGAGATCCTGGACCTGCTGCGCGGCATCCAGGACGAGCACGGCACGGCGCTTCTG
>JAEUMA010000675.1 GCA_016793565.1 Rhizobiaceae bacterium | reverse complement strand
CGGCTCGTCTGACCCCTTAGCCGACGCCGACATAGCGGCGCACCATCGCCGCATCCTCGCGCAGGCGCTCGACGGGCACGGTCTCCCGGTTGCGGCCGTTTTCAATGAAGGCCACCCTGTCCGCGACCGGCAGCACCGCATCGACGCGCTGCTCCACCAGAATGGTCGAAACGCCCTGCGAGCGCAGGGTCGCGACGGTTTCGCGAATGGCGGCGATCATGGACGGCATCAGTCCTTCGGTCGGCTCGTCGAGCAGCAGCACCCGCGGCTCCAGGCACAGGGCGCGCGCCATGGCGAGCATCTGCTGCTCACCGCCCGAAAGCGTGCCGGAGCGCTGGCGCAGCCGCTCGCGCAGCACCGGGAAGAGCGCCAGCACCGCTTCCCGCGTCGCTTGCCCCTTGCCGCGCGCCATCAGTCCGATCTCGATGTTCTCGGCCACGCTCAGTTCGGCGAACAGGCGGCGCCCTTGCGGCACATAGGCGACACCGGCGCGCGGCACCTCGTGCGCGGGCAACTGTGCCAGGTCCCGATCGCCCAGCATGATGCGACCGGATCGGACCGGCACCAGTCCCATGATGGCCTTCAACGCCGTTGTTTTCCCCGCGCCGTTGCGTCCGAGCAGGCAGAGAACCTCGCCCTCACGCAAGGTGAGCGAAAGGCGGTGCAGCACCTGCACCTCGCCATAGAAGCAGTCGATTTCCTCGACGATCAGTGCGTCAGCCATCGGCGGTAGCTCCGAGATAGGCGCGCTGCACTTCGACGTTGCGGCGAATGTCCTCGGGTATGCCCTCGGCGAGGATGCGCCCGGCGTCGAACACCGTGATGCGGTCGGCAAGCTCCATTACCACCGGCATGTTGTGCTCGATGATCAGTACCGTTGCCGTCTTTGCGATTTCCCGGACCAGACTCATGAAGGCCTCGATTTCGGCATCGGACAGGCCCTGCGTCGGCTCGTCCAGGATGAGCAGTCGCGGCTTGAGCGCCAGCCCCATGGCGACCTCCAGCAGCCGCTGGTGGCCATAGGCGAGCATGCCCGCAGGCATGTCGGCGCGATCGGCCAGGCCGGTTCGCTCGAGCGCCTCCATGACTGCGGCATGGATGGCGGCGCGGTTGCGCGGCCCGGCCAGCGTGCGCTGGGCTGGCAGCGCGACATTGTCGTAGGCGGTGAGGTTCGCGTAGACGCTGGTGATCTGGAACGTATAGGCCATGCCCTCGCGCACCCGGCGCCAGGCCGGCATTCCGGTGATGTCGGCGCCGTCGAACAGGATCATTCCCGCCGAGGGCTCGATGCGCCCGCACAACAGGCTGACGAAGGTGGTCTTACCGGCGCCGTTCGGCCCGATGATCGCGCGGATCTCTCCGGGCATGATGGCGAAATCGACATCGTCGACGGCCTTCAGCCCGCCGAAGCTTCGGCTCAATCCCTGCGCGATCAGCAGCGGCATCATGGCAGCCACCGCAGGTGACGTTCCCGGAGCGTGCCCAGCGCACCTTTCGGGAAGAACAATACCAGGAGGATCAGCGCGAGACCGACGATCAGGAGCCATGCGCTCGTGTAGCTGCTGGCGACGTCGACCACATAGTACATGAAGAGCGTGCCGACGAAGGGACCAAGCACGGTGGCGGCACCGCCGAGCAACACCCACAGCAGCGGCAGGATGGAGTATTGCACCGAGGCGAAGGTCGACCCGACATAGCCGAAAAGCAGCGCGTAGGCCGCGCCGGCGGCGGCGCTGACCGTGCCCGACACGATGACCGCGACGAGCTTGTTGACGAACACGTCGTAGCCCAGCATGCGTGTCCGCTCCTCGTTCTCGCGGATGGCCACCAGCACCCTGCCGTAGGGCGCCCGCGCCAGCGCGATCATGCCGGCGGTGACGATGCCGAAGAGGCCGAGCGCCACCATGTAGCGTATGGTCGGGTCGGTCAGGTCGAATTCGAGGCCGGCCAGCGACACGCGGCGCAGGGCCTGGTCCAAGACGAGCCCTTGGTCGCCGCCCGTCCATGCGTTGAGATAGAGGATCGCCAGATAGAAGACCTGCGCGAACATCATTGTCACGATCATGAATGCGACGCCGGTGGTGCGCAGCGCGAGCGCGCCGATGACCGCCGAAAGCAGCAGGCCGCAAGCCGTTCCGGCGACAAAGGCGCCCAGCGGTCCGAAACCTAAGTGATAGACCGGCAGGCCGGCGCCATAGAGGCCGGCCGAGAAAAACATCGCATGGCCGAGGCTGAGCAGGCCCGTATAGCCGAACAGCAGATTGTAGCCCATCGCGAAGACCGCGAGGACCAGTACGCGCGCCATGACCCCGTGGTGATATTCGGGCAGCACGAAGTTCAGCGCGAACAGAAGCAGAAGGACGCCGCCATGCAGCAGCGCGACCCTCCCGCGCGTTTCGCCCCCGCTCATCGGGTGGCCGTGCCGAAAAGGCCGGTCGGCCGGAACACCAGCACCAGCGCCACGGCCAGCGTCGCGATCATCTTGGCCAGCGTCGGCTGGAAGAAGGCCGAGACGATGCCGTCGGAGAGGCCTATCAGCAACGCGGCCACCAGCGTGCCGCGCAGCGAGCCGAGGCCGCCGATGATGACGACGATGAACGACAACAGCAACGGGTCCAGTCCCATCAGGTAGTGTGCCTGCTGGATGGGCACGATCAGCACCGCCGCGATCGCCGCCAGCATCGCGCCCAGGGCAAAGACGCCGGCATAGACGCGGTCCACCGGTATGGCGAAGGCCTGCGCGGTCTCGCGATCATACTGCGTGGCGCGCATCACCAGGCCGATGCGCGTGCGGTTGAGAACCAGCCAGACCGCCGCGAGCAGGACGGCCGATGCTGCGATCACCGCCAGCTTGTAGCCGGAATAGCCGAACCACGGAAACTGGATGCGCCAATTGAACGGTGCCGCCACCTGGCGCGCCTGGGGACCGAAAAAGGTCAGTGCCAGTTGCTGCAGGATGTAGAGCAGGCCGATGGTGGCGACGATGGTCGCTTCCGGATTGTAGTTCAGGCGCCGCAGCACCAGCCGTTCGGCGACGAGCGCGACAGCCCCGACGACGAGCGGGCTGACGACCAGCGCCGCCAGAAAGCCTATCGCGGGATGACCGCCCGCCATGGTCGATACGAACCATGCGACGACCGCGCCCAGCATGAAGAATTCGCCATGCGCGACGTTGACGATGCGCATGACGCCGAACACCAGCGACAGGCCGAGCGCGGTCAGGGCCAGCACGGCGCTGGTCACCAGTCCTTCCAGCGTAGCCAGCAGGAGATGCGGCCCGAAACCCATTCAGGATGC
>JAEUMA010000643.1 GCA_016793565.1 Rhizobiaceae bacterium | reverse complement strand
GTTCCGGCGTCGCCTCGGCGAGGAAATCGTCGACGCCGGCCTCGGCAGCGATGGCAGCGGCGGTGAGAGGGTTGTCGCCGGTGACCATCACCGTGCGCACGCCCATCCGCCGCAATTCAGCGAACCGCTCCCGGATGCCCGGCTTGACGATGTCCTTGAGCTGGATGACGCCTAGCACGCGCTTGTCGCGGGCAACGAGGAGCGGCGTGCCGCCGGACTTGGCGATGCTTTCGACGACATTTCGGATCTGCGTCGTCGTGCCGATGCCGCACCATGCCAGGATCGCGTCAGAGGCGCCCTTGCGCAGTTTCGATCCGTCCGTCAGGTCGGCACCAGAGATGCGCGTATTGGCGGAAAAGGGAATGGCTTCGGCCACCGCGTCCGTGCCGTCGAGCGTCCGGCCGAGATGCTTTCGGGCGAAGTCGACGATCGAGCGGCCCTCCGGAGTCTCGTCGGCAAGCGAAGCCAACAGTGCAGCTTCGGCCATGTCACTTTGCGACACGCCGGGCAACGGCTCGAAGGCATCTGCCTGACGTGCGCCGAAGGTGATCGTGCCGGTCTTGTCGAGGAGGAGCACATCGACGTCGCCGGCGGCCTCCACCGCGCGGCCGGACTTGGCGATGACGTTCGCTTTCACCAGCCTGTCCATGCCGGCAATGCCGATGGCAGAAAGGAGCCCGCCGATCGTCGTAGGGATGAGCGTAACAAAGAGCGCGATCAGGAAGACCACCGGCACGAACGTTCCAGAATAGATGACGAAGGGCTGCAACGTGACAACGACGATCAGGAAGATGATCGTCATGCCCGCGAGCAGGATGTTGAGAGCGATCTCGTTCGGGGTCTTCTGGCGTTCCGCCCCCTCGACCATGGCGATCATGCGATCGAGAAAACTTTCGCCGGGCTTCGAGGTAATCCGGACCTTGATCCAGTCGGAAACGACACGCGTGCCGCCGGTCACCGCCGAGCGGTCGCCGCCGGCCTCCCGGATCACAGGGGCGGATTCACCCGTGATCGCGCTCTCGTCGACGGAAGCAATTCCCTCAACGATCTCGCCGTCGGCGGGAACGATGTCATTGACCCCGACGAGCACGAGGTCGCCCGGCTTGAGCGAACGGCTGGAGACGATCTCGGGCGCGTCCGCATCGACGGAGGCGAGCTTGCGGGCAGGCGTCTCGGATTGGGTGGCGCGCAGCGTATCGGCGCGCGCCTTGCCGCGGCCCTCCGCCATCGCCTCGGCCACGTTGGCGAAGTAGACGGTGAAACATAGCCAGGCAGCGATCTGCCCGCTGACGGCGGCGTTCTCGCCTCCGCTTATAAGATCACGGAAGTATAGCAAGGTGGAAAGCGCTGCCACCACCAAGGTGACGAACATCACCGGGTTGCTCGCCATCAGGCGCGGATCGAGCTTCGTGAAGGCGACTTTCAGTGCCGGACCTGTAACGTGCCAGTCGAAAAGGGAGATGTCGGGTTTCTTTCGCATCGGAGCGCCTCAGAAGGTTTCGCCGGCGAGCATCGAAACGTGCTCCGCGACCGGACCC
>JAEUMA010000626.1 GCA_016793565.1 Rhizobiaceae bacterium | reverse complement strand
CCGAGAGATCGATCATTGCCAGGATCTCGCGCACCTTGCGGTCGACCTCTGGCTCCGGCACGCCTCGGTTGCGCAGCGGAAAGGCGAGATTGTCGTAGACCGTCATGGTGTCGTAGATCACCGGGAACTGGAACACCTGCGCAATGTTGCGTTCCTGCGTCGACAGGTTGGTGACGTCCCTGCCGCCGAACAGCAGCCGGCCATGCGAGGGGTGCAGCAGTCCCGAAATGATGTTCAGCAGCGTGGTCTTGCCGCAGCCGGAGGGCCCGAGCAACGCATAGGCACTGCCATCCTCGAAACTGTGGTCGATCTCCTTCAGCGCGAAGTCCGCCGGAGCCTGCGGATTGGCGAGGTAGGAGTGGCGGATGTGATCGATGTCTATGCGCGCCATGGTCGCCTCACGCCGCCCTGGCTCGCGGGCGGACCGACAGGCCCGCCTGGTCGAACACCATCAGATGCCGGGGATCGAGAAAGACCTCGATCGTCTCATCCGGCTCGAAGCCGTGAATCCCGTGCGCCAGCATCGTCCAGCGCGCATCGGCGAAGCTGAGATGGACGAACGTCTCGGAACCGGTGATCTCGCTGGCCGTCACCTTGGCCTTGAGCCCGACCGCCTCGGGCGAGCGAGGCGCCAGCGACAGATGGTGGGGCTGGAAGCCGATCGTATAGCCCTGGTCGGCGATCGCGGAAAGTTCGGCCGGCACGGGCAGGTCCACGCCTCCGTCGATGCGGAAATGGCCGGCCCCCTTGTGCAGGAAGATCGTGTTGAGCGGCGGATCGGCGAAGGTGCGCGCCGTCAATAGGTCGGCCGGCTTGCGGAAAACTTCGATGGTCGGGCCGAACTGGGTGACGCGCCCTTCCGACAGCGTGGCGGTGTTGCCGCCCAGCAGAAGCGCCTCGTGCGGCTCGGTGGTGGCGTAGACGAAGATGGTGCCCGCCTCGGCAAAGAGACGCGGCAGTTCGGCCCGCAACTCCTCGCGCAGCTTGTAGTCAAGATTGGCGAGAGGCTCGTCGAGCAGCACAAGTCCGGCGTTCTTGACGATCGCCCGCGCCAGCGCCGTCCTCTGCTGCTGGCCGCCGGAGAGGTTCAGCGGCGTCCGCTGAAGATAGGGCGTCAGCTTGAGAAGCGTCGCCGCGCGCTTGACCTCCGCGTCGATGCGATCGCGGTCTACGCCGGCGACGCGCAGCGGCGAGGCTATGTTCTCATAGACGGTCAGCGACGGGTAGTTGATGAACTGCTGGTAGACCATGGCGACGTTGCGGCGCTGAACCGGCACGCCGGTGACGTCGCTTCCGTCGAACCAGACGGTGCCGGAACTCGGAACGTCGAGGCCCGCCATCAGCCGCATCAGGCTGGTCTTGCCGGCGAGCGTCGGCCCCAGCAGCACGTTGAGGCTGCCGCGTTCGAGCCGAAGCGTGACGTCGCGGATATACGCGACCCCACCCACGGTCCTCGAAACGTTCTTCAGTTCCAGCATTGCCTCCTCCAGGCTCAGCCTATGGCGCCGTGCGCCCTACTCCGCGGCTGCGTGATGCGCACCCGACAAACCAGTCATGAATTGATCGAGCGCGGCGATTTCCTCCCGGCTCAGGCGCAGCCCCCGTTTGGTCCTGCGCCATACGATATCATCGGCGCTCACCGCCCATTCGTGGGCGACGAGATAGCGCACCTCCGCCTCGGTGAGGTCTGCGCCGAAGTTCCGGCCGAGATCCGCTTGCGACCGGGCCGATCCGAGCAGCGCGCGCGCCCGCATACCATACAGACGAAACAGCCGGTATGCATGGGCCGCATCGAGAAATCTGTAGTCGTTTCGCAGACGCGCCAGCTCCGTGTCGAAAGCCGTCGGCGCGAATTCCCCACCGGGCAGCTGGACGCCGGCCGTCCAGGCCGGCCCGCGCCGGCCAAGCAGATGCTCCACCTTCTCCAGCATCGCCTCGGCCAGCCGCCGGAACGTGGTGATCTTGCCGCCGAAGACGTTGATCAGCGGTGCGGTTTCCGCCGGCGCGTCCACCTTGAGCACGTAGTCGCGCGTCGCTTCCTGCGCCTTGCTCGCGCCGTCGTCGTAGAGCGGACGAACCGCCGAATAAGTCCATACGATGTGCTTGCGCAGCACCGGTTCTGCGAAGTACTCGCTGGCGGCCGCGCAAAGATAGTCGACCTCGGCATCCGAGATGCGCACGTCATGCGGATCGCCCTTGTAGTCCCGATCGGTGGTGCCGATCAGGGTGAAATCGCTCTCGTAAGGGATGGCGAAGATGATGCGGCCATCGCGGTTCTGGAAGAAATAGGCGCGCGGATCGTCGAACTTCTTGGTCACCACGATGTGGCTGCCCTGCACGAGGCGCACATGGCGGGCGTCATTCTGGCCGACCGCACCCGTCAGCACATTGTCCACCCACGGGCCCGCCGCGTTGATCAGCAGCTTCGCGCGAACCTCCTCGACCTGCCGACTGCGCAGATCCTCGACAAGCACCGTCCAGCCCTCGCCGTCGCGCCGTGCGCTGGCCACTTTCGCCCGCGTTCGGATGACCGCGCCGCGGTCGGCCGCGTCGCGTGCGTTGAGAACCACCAGCCGGGCGTCGTTCACCCAGCAGTCCGAATATTCGAAAGCGCGCGAAAACAATGGTTTCAGCGGCTTGCCGGCCGGATCGGTATGCATGTCGAGCGTGCGGGTGGCCGGCAGGAGCTTGCGGCCGCCGATGTGGTCGTAGAGGAATAGGCCGAGCCGCAGCAGCCATGCCGGACGCAGGCCCTTGGCGTGCGGCAGCACGAAGCGCATCGGATGGATGATGTGCGGCGCCGCCTTCCACAGCACTTCCCGCTCCATCAGAGCCTCACGCACGAGACGGAACTCGTAATGTTCGAGATAGCGCAGGCCACCGTGGATCAGCTTGGTCGAGCCGGACGACGTTCCGCTGGCGAGGTCGTTCATTTCGGCCAGATAGACCGAGTATCCGCGCCCGACGGCGTCCCGCGCGATGCCGCATCCGTTGATGCCGCCACCGATGACGAAGATGTCATGCATCGCGGATGCGCCCACAATCCCTCCCGACGCTTTCGCAGTGCAGCATTATTCGCCGTTACGAAAACCTGGAGGCATTATTTCGAACTGATTTCGAATGTCAAACGAAAATCAGGGCACCCTGCGCGTGGTGGAATATCGCCGCTTCATTCCGCCTGCGGAGATGTCTCGATCAGCTGGACGTCCGAGTCCTTGCAGATCCTGCGTATCGCCGGCACGTCGCAGCGATTGGTGATGAAGGTGTTGACCTGGCTGAGATGGCCGATGCGCACCGGTGCCGTTCGTTCGAATTTGGTCGAGTCCGAAACCAGGATGACGTGGCGCGCATTGGCCATGATCGCCTGCGCCACCTTCACCTCGCGAAAATCGAAGTCGAGCAGCGCGCCGTCATGGTCGATGGCGGACACTCCGATGACGGCGTAGTCGACCTTGAACTGGCGGATGAAGTCGACGGCAGCCTCGCCGACGATGCCCCCGTCGGCACCGCGCACCACGCCGCCTGCGATCACCACTTCGATCGACGGATAGATGCGCATCCTGTTGGCAACGTTGATGTTATTGGTAATGACCATCAGGCCGCTATGATCCAGCAACGCCTTGCTGACGGCCTCGGTCGTCGTGCCGATGTTGATGAAAAGCGAGGCGCTGTCGGGGATCAGCCGCGCCGCGGCCTTGCCGATCGCCTCCTTTTCGTCGGAGGCGATCTTGCGGCGCGCCTCGTATTCCATGTTCTCGATGCCGGACGGGAAAAGCGCGCCGCCGTGGATGCGCGTCAGCAGCCGCTGGTCGCACAGGTCGTTGAGATCCTTGCGGATGGTCTGCGGCGTGACGTTGAAGTGGACCGCCAGATCCTCCACCAGCACGCGGCCACGGTCCTTGGCGATCTGGATGATTTCGGAATGACGCGGCGACAGGTACATTCCCTTCCTCTCGTTTTCGTTTTTTGGCAGGATATGCTAAAACGAAAGCAGCGAAAAGGGCGTCGAATACGTCTGGTAAATTACTCGCTGTAGTCGGGCAGGCTCTTGAAGGCCGACTTCAGGGCATTCGACCAACCGTCCGAAACGGCGCGATAATAAGGATCGTCGCCGCCGATCCGCTTGCGCACGCCGACGCGGAAGCTGTCACGTTCATAGAACAGCAGATCCAGCGGCAGGCCGACGGACAGGTTCGACTTCAGGGTCGAATCGAAAGAAACCATCAGCAGCTTCACCGTCTCGGCAAAGCTCATGGCCCGGTCGTAGGTCCGCACGATGATCGGCTTGCCGTATTTCGTCTCACCGATCTGGAAGAACGGCGTATCCTCCGTGGATTCGATAAAATTGCCTTCCGGGTAGATCATGAACAGGCGCGGCTCCGAGCCGCGTATCTGTCCGCCCATCACGAAGGAGGCGTTGAAGTAACTGTCGGCTTTCTGCCCGGCCGGCGAGGAACTGGCGATCACTTCCTTGACCGTGTTCCCGACCATGCGGGCCGTCTGGTACATGGAAGGGGTCTCGAGCAGCGTCGCGGTGCGGTCGCCGGCCGCCTTGGTGCGCTCGTCGAGCAGGCTCACGACGGCCTGGGTCGTGGCGAGGTTGCCCGCCGACATCAACACGATGACGCGCTCGCCCGGCTCTTCCCATACATGCATCTTGCGGAAGGTCGAGATGGAATCGATGCCGGCATTGGTGCGCGTGTCCGACATGAACACGAGGCCGCGGTCGATCATCAGGCCAACGCAATACGTCATGCAATATCCGTGAACCGGCGGCCGATTCCGCCTTTGACGGGCATATTACTGCTCCACGGTGATGCGGACTTCAAGCCGCTCCGCCGCCTGGCCCAACCTTATCCCGGTCACCGGCATCGCCTCGCGATAATCGCGTCCGACCGCCAGGCGCACGTAGCGCTCGTCTGGCGAAATACCGTTCGACGGGTCGAAGGCGACCCAGCCCAGCGAAGGCACGTGCGCCTCCGCCCAGGCATGGCTCGCGGTCTGCTCGGTCGTGGCCAGCATCAGGTAGCCGCTGACATAGCGGGCGGGAAACCCCAGCCGGCGCGCCGTTGCGATGAAGACATGCGCGTGATCCTGGCAGACGCCCTTGCCGCTCGCCATCACCTGCTCGGCCATGGTCGCCGTATCCGTTGCGCCGGCCTGGTACATGACCTTGCCGGCCACGGCGGCCATCAGCCGGTGCAGCCTGTCGATCTCGCTGCCGCCCTCGCCCAGTTCCTCAGCCAGTGCGTGCACGCGCTCGCCGGCCGCCGTCAGCGGGGTCTCGCGCTGGAACAGCCAGAGCGGTGCGAAGCCGAGATGCCGACCGTAGACACCGGCCGTATCGCGGGTGTCGACTTCGCCGCGCGCCACGATCGCCATCTGCGTGGGTCCGTCGGTGATGCTGTAGAGGCGGGTGTCGTTTCCCAGATGATCGACGAAGCGCACCTCCTCGCGGGCACCCTCCACGTCGAGATCCCAGGACTGCACTGTCTGTGTAGAGCCGCTGGCAGGCATCAGCCGTACGCGCTGCAGCGTGTAGGGAACCGGCTGTTCGTAGTTGTATTCCGTGCGGTGCGTGATCTTGAGCCGCATGTTCCCCTGCCCGCTCAGTAGAATCGGTAGTCCTGCGCCACCTCGTTGCCGAGCTTGTTGTTGCGGTTGATGAAGTCGGTCAGGAATTCATGCAGCCCGGCGTCGAAGATATCCTTGATCGAGCGCACCCTGAGCCGCGACAGCGTATCCTCGGCGGTGGCGTGCGAGGCGTGCCGCGCGCCGTAGGTCTCGGCCAGGAAGCCCAGGCTCTCGGTGATGTTGCGGTAGCAATAGGCCAGCGAACGCGGCATGCGCCCGTTGAGGATCAGGAAGTCGGCGATGTTGGTCGGCCGGTAGTCGGCCTCGTAGACCCAGCGGTAGGAGCGGTGTGCCGACACCGAGCGCAGGATGG
>JAEUMA010000615.1 GCA_016793565.1 Rhizobiaceae bacterium | reverse complement strand
CCTTGCGTTCACGGGCGAATTTCGCCGCCAGAATCTTGCCCTCGGACCCGCGTTCGCCGAACCCACCGGGCACCAGGATGCCGTGCACCTTCTCGAGGAAGGGCGATGGATCCTCCTTCTCGAAAATCTCGCTTTCGATCCAGTCGAGCCGGACCTTGACGCGGTTGGCCATGCCGCCATGCGACAACGCCTCGATCAGCGATTTGTAGGCGTCCTTGAGACCCGTGTACTTGCCGACGACGGCGATGGTGACTTCGCCCTCGGGATTGTGAATGCGGCTGGAAACCTCCTGCCACCGCTCCATCCGGGGCTTCGGCGCAGGGTCGATCCCAAAAGCCGCCAGAACTTCGCTGTCCAACCCTTCCTTATGGTAGGCCATCGGCACATCGTAGATGTGCGGGACATCAAGCGCCTGGATCACCGCGCTCTCGCGCACATTGCAGAACAGCGAAAGCTTGCGCCTCTCCTCCTTGGGAATGGCGCGATCGGCGCGTACGAGCAGGATATCGGGCGCAATGCCGATCGAGCGCAGTTCCTTCACCGAGTGCTGCGTCGGCTTGGTCTTGAGCTCGCCCGCCGTCGGAATGTAGGGCATCAGCGTCAAATGGATGTAGACCGCCCCTCCCCGCGGCAATTCGTTGCCCAATTGGCGGATCGCCTCCAGAAATGGCATCGCCTCGATGTCGCCTACCGTGCCGCCGATCTCGCACAGGACGAAGTCGTAATCCTCATTGCCGCTGCGGATGAACTCCTTGATCTCGTCGGTGACGTGCGGGATCACCTGCACCGTCGCGCCGAGATAGTCGCCACGCCGCTCCTTCTCGATGATATTCTTGTAGATGCGTCCGGTCGTGATGTTGTCCTGCTGGTTGGCCGAACGGCCGGTGAAACGCTCGTAGTGGCCTAGGTCCAGATCTGTCTCAGCGCCGTCATCTGTCACGAACACCTCGCCGTGCTGATAGGGCGACATCGTGCCTGGATCGACGTTGAGGTAAGGATCGAGCTTGCGGATGCGCACGCGATAGCCGCGTGCCTGGAGCAGCGCTCCGAGCGCTGCCGCCGCAATGCCTTTGCCAAGGGAGGAGACCACGCCGCCGGTGATGAAAACATATCGCGCCATGGGAATTATCGCTTAGCTCGCCACCGGTGATTCCGCCAGCGAAAAAAGCGCGACGGATTGGCGTTTCGTGGTGCCGGCTCGGCCGGCTTCGGACCAAACAAAAAGGCCGGCACGAGCCGGCCTTTCGTAGGCATGTAAAAATGCTTTACATCACAATGACTTGCGTACCGAGCTTGACTCGCTTGTACAGGTCGATCACGTGGTCGTTGACCATGCGGAAGCACCCGTTGGACGCATTGGTGCCGATCGACTGCGGCTGGTTGGTGCCGTGAATGCGGATGTGCGTGTCCTTCTTGCCCTGATAGAGGTAGATGGCGCGCGCGCCGAGCGGGTTGTCGGGCCCGCCGTTCATGCCGTCCTTGTACTGGCCGTACTTCTTGGGGTCGCGTTCCTGCATCTCCTTCGTCGGGATCCAGCGCGGCCATTCCTGTTTGTCGCCGACCTTCGCCGACCCCTTGAACTCCAGACCTTCCCGGCCTACGGCGATGGCGTAGCGGCGCGCCGAAGACGAAGACTCCACGAGGTAGAGGTAGCGGGAAGCCGTATCGATGACGATCGTACCGCGCTCATAGCCGGAGAACTCTACCGACTGTGGCTCGAAGTCCGGCTTGACCTTGAACTTCTTCTTGGCCTCGCGGGCCTGCAGCACGCTGTCGAGCGCGCGCGTCTCGGGCAGCATACCCGGCTCAGTAGCGCCGAACAGCCCGGAGAAAAGCTGCGGCTTTTCCTGGACTTCGCTGCGCAGCTCGCCGGCATTGCCGCTCGCCATGACCGGCATCGGCTCGACCGGCGCAGGCGGCACCTTCTTCAGCGAAGCCTGCTTGGGCTCCTCCGGCTGTTCCTTCTTGGCGCGCGAGCCCCACAGGAAGAACTCGACCTTGGAGGTGCTCGCCTCAGTCGCCGGCGCATCCTTCTTGGTCTTGGCGGACGCTACTTGCTGGTCCTTCTTGGACTTCTTGGCAGCCACGTCCTTCTTTTTCTTGCTGTCGGCCTTCGCGGAAGCAGCATCCTTTTTCTTCTTGATGACCTTCGCGTCGGCGGATTTCTTTGCCTTCGCTGACTGTTCCGCTTCGTCGGCGTTCGCCGACTTCATCGGAAAGAGCGACGTCTTGGCAGGCGGCGTCTCAGCCGCGGCAGGCAGGGAAAAAGCGACGGCTAGGCCTAGGGCGAGACCGGTGATGCAGCGCACGAGCATGGTGGTGTCCTGAAACATTGGCACGGCAGACGGCCCATGTCCGCTCACGGGATGCGTCGCCTGCCCAAGCACCGCGATTTACGCGACGAACGTTAAATTTCTCAAGGGGATCAACGCTTGGGGAGCGATCGATTCTCCGTGAACACGCAACTGCGGGTTCAGATGTTGCGTATTGATCACACCCCGGAGGGGCGCGCCGCTACGCTCTCAGCTACTGGTTGGGAACCTGCGGCTGCGCGGGCGCCGCCGGAGCCGCAGGCGCGGGCGTGTCGGCCGACGGGGCCGCCGGAGCCTCGGTCGCTGGCGCCGCGGGGGTCGTGGTGGAGCCGCCCAGCTGGTCGAGCACCCCGCCGGAACCACTCCCGGTGCCGGTCTGCGTCTGGCTCGCCGGCAGCCGGTCGAGAATATCCAGCGGCTGCTCGCCATAGCGGGCGATGAGCGAGAGACCCAGCGACGTCACGAAGAAGGCGGCGGCCAGGATCGCCGTCGCACGCGTCAGCGCATTGGCCGCGCCGCGAGCAGTCATGAAGCCCGACCCGCCGCCGATGCCGAGACCGCCACCCTCCGAACGCTGCAGCAGCACGACGCCGACCAGCGCAAGCACGATCATGAGGTGGATGACGATCAGAATGGTCTGCATATTTCGAGGATCCGGTATCAGAAGACGGGCTTCGGCGTCCGCCCGTCAAGTCGTGGCGGCTCTTACACGCCTTTCGCAGCATTTCCAAGTCCGCGCCCGATATGGGGAGCCCTTGGCCGCTTGCCAACGGCCGCGGCGCTCCTACAGCGAACGATAGGCCTCCGCGATGGCGAGAAAGTCGGCCGCCTTGAGGCTCGCGCCGCCGACCAGCGCGCCGTCCACATTGTCGACGCCAAGCAGTTCGACCGCGTTGGACGGCTTGACGGAGCCGCCGTAGAGAAGCCGCATCCGGGCGGCGCCGGTTCCGATCTTGCGTGCGAGGCAGGCGCGGATGTGAGCGTGCGCTTCGGCCACATCCCTTGCCGTCGGCGTCAGCCCGGTACCGATCGCCCATACCGGCTCGTAGGCGACGATCGTGTTCGAGGGGGTCGCGGCCATAGCGATCGAGCCTTCCACCTGCCGCGCCAGCACGTCGAGCGTGCGGCCGCCTTCGCGCTCCTCGCGCGTCTCGCCGATGCATACGACCGCCACCAGCCCGGCCGTCCAGGCGGCCTCGGCCTTGGCGTGCACCAGCACGTCGCTCTCCGCATGGTCGGTGCGGCGCTCGGAATGCCCAACGGTCACATGGGTGGCTCCGGCGTCCTTCAGCATCTCGGCTGAGATGTCGCCGGTATGAGCCCCGCTCGCCTTTGCGTGGCAATCCTGCCCGCCGAGCTTGACGGGACTGCTGCGGACGATTTCCGCCGCCCGCGTGATCAGCGTCGCGGGAACGCAGACCAGCGCTTCGGTCTCCGCGTCGAGCCCAGACATGAAGCCATGAGCGATGGCGCGCAGCTCGTTAAGGGACGCGCTGGTTCCGTTCATTTTCCAGTTTCCCGCAACGAGCGGACGAACTCCCGGCGTCATGGCGCTGATCCTCGGCAATAGCGGTGTTACGGTCGCCCTCACTATCAAAATCAGACCACAAAGCAATCGACACCCGCGGCGAAGGGCGTTATTGCCCGTGCTTGCCTTCACGCGGGGCCGCGCCTTTCGGCCGCATCGCCACGCCTCTAACGGACTGGAATCATGCTCGAAGCACTGAGAAAAGCAGCCGGAACCTGGGTAGCCAAGGGATTGCTGCTGCTGCTCGTTGTCAGCTTCGCGATCTGGGGCGTTTCCGGCCAGTTGCACGGCAACATGGGCGGCAGCGTGGTCACGGTGGGCGACACCGAAGTCTCGGTAGCCGACTACCGGCTGGCCTATGACCGCCAGCTTTCGGTGCTGTCGCAGCGTTACGGCCAGCGCATCACGCGCGAACAGGCTCAGGCGATGGGCCTGGATGGCCAGGTGCTGGCTCAGCTGGCTGCCGGCGCCACTCTGGACGAGCAGGCCCGCAAGCTCGGGCTCGGGGTGTCCAAGGACCGCCTCGCCTCGTTGACGGCAGACGATCCGGCGTTCCAGGGAACGGACGGCAAGTTCGATCGGCGTACCTTCGAATACGTGCTACGTCAGGTCGGCATGTCGCCCGACGAATATTTCCTGAACCGTCAGCAGGTGGCCGTTCGCCAGCAGATCGTCGAGGCTGTGGCCGACGGCATCAAGGCTCCCGACGCTTTCCTGCGTGCCGTCTCCCTCTATCAGGGCGAGGACCGGACCGCCGAGTATCTCGTTCTGCAACGCTCGCTGGTCGAGCCGATCGATGCGCCCGACGCGGCCGCGACGGAGAAGTGGTTCGAGGAGCACAAGGCGACCTATGCCGCCCCGGAGTATCGCAAGATCGCCTATGTCAAGCTCGAGCCGGCCGACATCGCCGATCCGAGTTCCGTGGGCGACGAGCAGGTCGCGGAAGAGTACGAGAAGAACAAGGTGCGCTACACCACGCCCGAGACCCGCACGATCGAGCAGGTCGTATTCCCGACGGTCGAAGCCGCGCAGGCCGCGCGCAACTCGCTGCTCGGCGGCGCGACCTTCGAGGAGATCGTCGCTGGGGCCGGCAAGACCATGACGGACGTGCAACTCGGCACGTTCCAGAAGAAGGACGTCGCGGATGCGGCTGTCGCGGAAGCCGCGTTCGCCCTCGCCAGCCAGGCCGTCAGCGACGTCGTTCAGGGCGCATTCGGCCCGGTCCTGCTGCGCGTGACCGACATCAAGCCGGAGACCGCACAGCCGCTCGCCGAGGTGAAGGACGAAATCCGCAACAAACTGGCGATGGTCGAAGCCGGGCGTGTCCTGATGGACGTGCACGACAGCTACGAAGACGCCCGCGCAGGCGGAGAGAGCATGCGCGAGGCGGCCGAGCGGCTCAAGCTCAAGGTCGTGACGATCGACGCTGTTGACCGCGCCGGACAGCAGCCCGACGGTACGGTGGTGACGGGACTACCGCAATCGGCGGACCTCATCCGCGGCGCGTTCGAGTCGGACGTCGGCGTAGAAAACCCCGCGCTGACGGTCGGCTCTTCCGGCTACCTGTTCTATGAGGTCGAAAGCGTGACACCAGCCCGCGACCGTACGCTCGACGAGGTGCGCGACCGTGTCGTCGCCGACTGGACCGACAACGAGGCAAGCTCGCGTCTGGCGGCCAAGGCGGGGGAATTGGAGAAGCGGCTGAAGGACGGTACCGCCACGCTCGACCAGATGGCCACGGAACTGTCGCTCGACAAACAGGTCAAGCGAGGGCTGAAGCGCGGCGCCGACGATGGCGATTTCGGGCCGGGCGGCGTGCAGGCCGTGTTCGGCGTCGCGGAGAACGGCTCGGGGCTCGCCGCCTCGCCGGACAATGGCGCGCAGATCCTGTTCAAGGTCACGGAAGTGTTCGAGCCGGCAGGCGCCGGACCCGATGCGATCTCAGAGGATCAGCGCAAGGCTTTCTCGCAGGGGCTCGCCGATGATCTCCTCGATGAGATGGTGGCGCGGCTGCAAACCGACTTCGGCGTCGAGGTCAATCAGGGCGTGGCTTCGCGCGCGCTGTCGTTCTGACGCGACGATGAGCACCCTGAAGCCCCTGCTCGGCAAGGTCGCCAACGGCGAGAAGATGTCCTTCGAGGAATCGCGCTCGGCGTTCGACACGATCATGTCTGGCGAAGCGACGCCCGGCCAGATCGGCGCGTTTCTTATGGCGCTGCGCCTTCGCGGCGAGACGGTGGAGGAAATCTCCGGCGCCGTCGCGACCATGCGCGACAAGATGCTGAAAGTCGACGCGCCGGCCGACGCCATCGACATCGTCGGCACCGGCGGCGACGGCTCGCACAGCGTCAACATCTCCACCGCCTCGGCCTTCGTTATCGCGGGCGCGGGCGTGCCGGTGGCCAAGCACGGAAACCGCGGCCTGTCCTCGCAGACCGGCGCCGCCGACGTCTTGATGGCGCTGGGCATCAAGATCGATCTTACACCGGAGCAGATCGGTGCCTGCATCCGCGAGGCGGGCGTAGGCTTCATGTTCGCTCCGGCCCACCATCCCGCCATGCGCCATGTCGGTCCGGTGCGGGTCGAACTCGGCACCCGCACGATTTTCAATCTGCTCGGCCCGCTCTCGAATCCGGCAGGGGTTCGGCGTCAGATGGTCGGCGTGTTCGCTCCGCAATGGACCGAGCCGGTGGCCGAAACCTTGAAGCGGCTCGGCAGCGAGCGCATATGGGTCGCCCATGGCGACGGCTACGACGAGATCACGACGACCGGCGAAACGCGGGTCACCGAGCTTTCGGACGGCACAGTCAGCACCTTTGTGGTGAGGCCCGAGGATGTGGGCCTCGGCCGCCATCGCAAGGAAGATCTGCGCGGCGCGGACGCGACCTACAACGCAGGCGCGCTACGCGACGTGCTGGAAGGCAAGCCAGGCGCTTACCGTGATACGGTGCTGATGAACGCAGGCGCAGGCTTGGTGGTGGCGGGGCGGGCGGACACGCTGCGCGACGGCGTGGCGCTCGCGCAGGAGAGCCTCAAATCGGGCAAGGCGGCCGGCATCCTCAACCGGCTAGTCGAGGTTTCGAATCGTGCGGAGGAGCCGTGAGCGACATCCTCGCCCACATCGAAGCATACAAGCGCCAGGAGATCGAGGCGGCGAAGGCAAAGGCCCCGCTGGCCGACCTCAAGGCGCGGCTGGCCGATCAGGAGGCGCCGCGCGGTTTCGGCGACGCGATCGAAAGGCGGCGGGCTGCGGGCGAATTCGCCCTGATCGCGGAAATCAAGAAGGCCAGCCCGTCCAAAGGGCTGATCCGGGCCGACTTCGATCCTCCGTCGTTGGCCCGCGCCTATGCCGAGGGCGGCGCGGCCTGCCTTTCGGTGCTGACCGACACGCCCTCCTTCCAGGGCGCGCCCGAGTTCTTGACGGCCGCGCGCCGCGCGACTTCGTTGCCGGCGCTGCGCAAGGACTTTCTTTTCGAACCGTACCAGGTCTACGAGGCGCGCGCCTGGGGTGCTGACGCCATCCTGATCATTCTGGCATCCGTGTCGGACGATACGGCGAAGGCGCTCGAGGAGGCGGCGTTCGCGCTCGGCATGGATGCCCTCATCGAGGTGCATGACGACGCCGAGATGCAGCGCGCCCTCCGCCTGTCTTCTCGCCTGGTGGGGATCAACAACCGCAACCTGCGGACCTTCGACGTGGATCTTGCGACATCGGAAAGACTGGCCGCTCAGGCGCCGGACGGCTGCATCCTGATCGGCGAAAGCGGCATCTTCACGAACGCGGACTGCCGCCGCTTGGCCCGCGCCGGCATCGGCACCTTCCTGGTCGGCGAAAGCCTGATGCGCCAGGACGACGTGGCCCGGGCGACGCGCGAACTGCTGCACGGCAGCGGAGCCTGAACTTGGCCGGCGGTCTCACCCATATCGGCTCGGCTGGCGAAGCCAGCATGGTCGATGTCGGGTCGAAGGACGAAACCCAGCGAACGGCGGTGGCGCGCGGGCATGTCGTGATGGCACCCGCTACCCTGGCGACAATCCTCGAAGGCAACGCCAAGAAGGGTGACGTGGTGGCGACGGCGCGCATCGCGGGCATCATGGCTGCCAAGCGGGCACATGAACTGATCCCGCTTTGCCATCCGCTGCTGCTCACCAAGGTCGCTGTCGACATCGAGGCCGATGCTGCCCTGCCGGGCCTGCGTGTCACCGCGCTAGCCCGCGTCACGGGTCGTACCGGCGTCGAGATGGAGGCGCTGACGGCCGTATCCGTCGCCTGCCTCACCATCTACGACATGGCCAAGGCGATCGACCGCGGCATGATCATCTCGGATGTGCGCCTAGTCGAGAAGACCGGCGGTAAATCCGGCGATTTCGTGATCGGTGGAAGCTGATGGCTTTGGTGCCGGTCGCCGATGCGCTGGCGCGCCTGCTGGATGACGTCACGCCCTGCGGCGCGGAAGACGTTCGACTGGCCGATTCTGCGGGGCGCATTCTCGCCGCCCCGCTTCGCGCCCTGCGCACGCAACCGCCCTTCGATGCGTCGGCCATGGATGGATATGCGGTTCGCGCGGCGGACGTCGCCACGGTGCCTGCTCAGCTCAGGCTCATCGGCGAAGCCGCCGCGGGCCGCCGCTTCGCAAGAGCGATCGGCCAAGGCGAGGCCGTCCGGATTTTCACCGGCGCGCCGCTACCTGCTGGCGCGGACACGATCGTCATCCAGGAAAACGCGCGCGTGTCGGGCGACACGGTGGAGGTTCTGGAGACGGTGGCGTTGGGCCGCCACATCCGCCGGCGGGGCCTCGACTTCTCGGAGGGCGACGCCTTGCTGCAGGCGGGACGCCGGCTCGATCCGGCCGCTGTCTCGCTCGCAGCTTCCGCCAACCACACGCATCTTTCGGTCACGCGCCGGCCGGTTGTAGCCATCATCGCCACCGGTGACGAACTGCTTCCGCCGGGCAGCCGGCCGGGCCCCGATCAGATCATTTCGTCCAACGCCTATGGCGTCGCCGCCGGGCTCGCCTCAGTCGGCGCGCACGTCGTCGATCTTGGAATCACCCCCGACCGGGTGGATGCCATCGCGGCACGTCTGCGCGAGGCGTTGGCGATGCCGGCCGACGTGATCGTGACGCTGGGCGGAGCATCCGTCGGCGACCACGACCTGGTGCACGCTGCCCTGACAGGCGAAGGCATGAAGCTCGACTTCTGGAAGATCGCGATGCGGCCGGGCAAGCCGCTGATGTTCGGCCGCCTCGGCTCGACGCGCTGCATCGGCCTACCGGGCAACCCAGTCGCTAGCCTCGTCTGCACGGAACTCTTCCTGAAACCGCTCGTCGCGCGGCTCGGAGGCGCTGATTACAAAAACCCGGTGGTCGAAGCGGTTCTGGGCGCTGATATGGCCGAGAACGACCTGCGGCAGGACTATGTCCGTGCCCGGCTGGAAGGGACGGACGCCGCCCTGGTCGCGACCCCCTTTCCCGTCCAGGACTCGTCGATGCTGCGCACGCTGGCCGATTCCGGAGCACTGATCATCCGCGCGCCGTTCGCGCCGGCCGCCGTCAAGGGTTCTGTCTGCCAGGTGCTGCGCTTGCACTGATCAAGCCGGTTCCACCTCTTTTGGTGACCTCGTCGTGAACAGGGTGGTCGCGAATTGAGTCGATGGCATGTTACCGCAATCCCCTTCTTTGACCGCAGCACGTCCTAACCGGGCCGCCGCATGCTCCGATCAACTTCGTCTCCAAGCATTGACAACCACCCACCCGTCGCTATCGTTTAGTGACCGACTGGTTGTTTTCGGCCGACTTGACCCCGCTGCGGAAGCGACATCCGAGCGATTTCTGGCATAAATCGCGGATTCCGCGCGAATTCAGGCGATCCAGCTCAAGGTAATTTCGGGGATGCCAACGACAAGTGAGCCCTGGAAGGTCGGCGTGCTCTTTTCTCGCTCGGGATTCCTGGCCCTCATCGAAGAGACGCAGTATCGCGGGACGATGGTTGCCATCGACGAGATCAACCAGGCCGGCGGCGTCAACGGCCGCGAGATCGTCGCCTGCCACTACGATCCCGCGTCCGATAACCAGCTATTCCGGGCGCATTCGCGTCGCCTCCTTGCAGAGGACGGCGTCCGCACCATCTTCGGCTGCTACGCCTCATCGAGCCGCAAGGCCGTGCTGCCGATCGTCGAGCGGCTGAACGGCTTGCTCTGGTACCCCACCCTCTATGAGGGCTTCGAATATTCTCCAAACATTATCTACACCGGCGCCGCCCCCAACCAAAACAGCGTCGCGCTGTGCGAATATCTGGCCGAAACCTACGGCAACCGCTTCTACTTCATAGGATCGGACTACATATATCCGCGCGAATCCAACCGCATCATGCGCGACCTCATCGGCAGCCGCGGCGGCGAGGTCGTCGGCGAAATGTACGTTTCGCTGAAGGCTAGGCGGGAAGAGTTCCTGCCTATCATGCGCGATGTGCGGCGCATCCAGCCGGATGTGATCTTCTCCACCGTAGTTGGTGAGCCGACCGTCTACCTCTACCAGGCGTTCCATGATTTCGGCCTGTCGTCGAAGACGACGCCGATCGCCAGCCTGACGACGACCGAAGCCGAGATCAAGGCCATGGGCTTCGATGTCGGCGAAGGGCACATCACCGCCGCGCCCTATTTCGAGGGGATCGAGGGCGAAAGGAACGAGGCCTTCGTGCGGCGCTACAAGCAGAGGTACGGCGAGGACGAGCACACAAACATGTGCGTCGAGGCCGCCTACTTCCAGGTGCACCTGTTCAAGTCCGCTCTTGAGTTGGCCGACAGCATGGACCCCGACATGCTGCGTCCGATTGTGCTTGGTTCGAGCTTCGATGCCCCGCAGGGCGAGGTGTCCATCAATCCTGCCTGCAGCCACGCCAATGTGTGGTCGCGGATCGGCAAGG
Organism: Rhizobiaceae bacterium; assembly: GCA_016793565.1. Lineage (GTDB taxonomy): Bacteria > Pseudomonadota > Alphaproteobacteria > Rhizobiales > Rhizobiaceae > JAEUMA01. The sequence continues at coordinate 6,715 of JAEUMA010000615.1, read as the reverse complement.
CAGACCGGCTCGGCCGTTTCCGGATCATGGCTCAATCGAAGGCGCAGGTCGTGGCCGACCCGTTCCTGACCGGCTTCGTGCAGAAGCCGGCTTAGCGTAGCGGAAACGGAAATCCATGACGGTTGAGCGGTTCTCGCGCCTTTCGATCTTGCTTGTGAGCGATCTGGACGAACAGGGCGTCTTTTTGCTGCGCGCCCTGCAGCGCACCCGCGCACGTGTCGAACACCGCTGGCCGGCGCCGGAACGCATCGGCGAGGACTGCGACATCGTCCTTTGCGAATTCATGCCGGATCTGTCTCGGCGCGTGGCCTGGGTGCCGGGCGAAGCCAAGGCAGCGCTGATCGTCCTGCTGCCGCAGAGCGGGCGCTACGACCTGGAGAAGCTTCACGCCGCGGTGCCCGACTCGGTGCTTCACCGTCCCTATGCCGCGCATGCCGTGATGACGGCGCTCAACATCGGCTGGGACCATTTTTCGTTTGCCCGCCGGCAGCGCGTGCGCATTGCGAGACTCGACGAGAACGTGCGCGCCCTGCGCGATATTGAGCGCGCCAAGCACCTCATCATGGAAGAGCGCGGCGTCGGCGAGCACGAGGCGTTCAATCTTCTGCGCAACATGGCGATGGAACGGCGCATGACAATCGCAGCGCTGGCCGCTTCTCTTGTTGACAGCAAGGACAACTTGATCAACAGTATATAAGCAAGCTCCGAGATAGCGTGTTCGCACGCTTCGGAGCGTCGGCAAAAGCGCCGCAAAAATCGTAGTGCAACACAGCCTCTACTGAAGACCTGTCCAAGGTCTCGTAGGGGCTTTTTTCGTTTTGCAATGGGAGAAGCAAGATGGGTATCAACAGGAGAATCTTCCTCAGGGGAACAGCGGCGGTCGGGGCCGGCGTTTCCGTGGGCTTTCCTCATATCTGGATCAAGAATGCAGACCTGGCCTACGCCCAGAACGGCGAGATCAAGGTCGGCGTGCTGTTTTCGCTTACCGGCACTACCGCGATCGTCGAAGATTCTCTGAACAAGGCGACACTTCTGGCGATCGAGGAAATCAACGCCGCCGGCGGCGCCGCGGGCATGAAGATCGTTCCGATCGTCGAGGACCCTGCTTCGGATCCCGCCACCTTCGCCGACAAGGCCCGCAAGCTCGTCGTCAGCGACAAGGCCGTCAGCGTTTTCGGCTCCTACACCTCGGCGAGCCGCAAGGCGGTGCTGCCCGTCTTCGAGCGCCGCAACAACTTGTACTGGTATCCGACGCTCTATGAAGGACGAGAGTGTTCCAAGAACGTCATTTATACGGGCGCCGTGCCGAACCAGCAGCAGGACGAGTTCATCCCCTGGCTGATCCAGAAGTTCGGCCCGAAATTCTTCATGATCGGCTCGAACTACATCTATCCGAAAGAGGAGAACAACTACGCCCGTCTGCTTTTGGCCAAGCATGGCGGCGAGGTCGTGAACGAGGAATACGTGCCGCTCGGCCATTCGGAATTCTCCTCCGTGATCAACAAGATCAAGAGCACCCAGCCAAACGTCATTTTCTCGACGGTGGTCGGCGACTCGGTCGTCGCCCTGCACAGGCAATACCGCGCGGCGGGCCTTGATCCCGAGAAGATGCCGATGGCCAGCCTTACGACGTCCGAGGTCGAAGTCGCGGCCATGGGCGGCGAGGCGGCGGCGGGCCACTTCACCTCTGCGCCCTACTTCATGGTCCACAAATCGCCGGAGAATGAAAAGTTCGTCGCGGCTTACAAAGCCAAGTACGGAGCGGATTCCGTCACCCATTTCGTTTCGGAGCCGGCCTACTTCCAGGTCTATCTGTTCAAGCAGGCGATCGAGAAGATTGGCAGCGCCGGCGACATCACCCCGGAAAACATCCGCGAGGCGGCCAAGGACCAGGAGATGGTTGCGCCGCAGGGCAAGGTGAAGATCGAGCGCGAGAACCTGCATACCTGGCTGTGGCCCAAGATCGCCGTGGCCAAGTCCGACGGCCAGTTCGAAGTGCTCAAGGATTCGGCCGAATGGATGAGGCCCGATCCCTATTCGGCCTACCCCAACCAGAAGTGCACGGAGGCCGGACTGACAGAAGGCTGATCTCGCTCGCCGGCGGCCGCGGCTACGGCCGTGGCCGCCGGCGAGAAGAAGATCTGGATGTCGGCGGGCCTTTGACCTCGCCGTCCATCAATCCCTTCCAGAGGAAATCGGCTGCATGGATTTCGTCGTCCAACAATTCGTTACGGGGCTAAGCATCGGCTCGATCCTGTTGCTGGTCGCGCTCGGCCTGTCGATCATCTACGGCTCGATGGGCGTCATCAACATGGCGCACGGCGAGTTCATCATGCTCGGTGCCTACGGCACGTGGGCGCTCAATGCGGCCTTCGGGCTCTCGCTGTTTCCTAGCCTGATCGTGGTGTTCCTTGGCGTCGGGCTGATCGGCGCACTGATCGAGCTCGGCGTGATCCGCTTCCTGTACAAGCGGACTCTCGACACCATTCTCGCCACCTGGGGCATCGGCGTCATGCTGCAGCAGGCGATACGCCTGGCGGCGGGCGGCGAGCTTCGATACGTGCAGATGCCGCCGTCCCTCAGCGACAGCGTTTCCGTGCTGGGAACCGACGTATCCGCCTACCGCGTGTTCATCTTTCTCGCTGTCGCGGTGCTTTTCGGGGTGACCTGGTTCATCCTCTACCGCACCAGCGCCGGCATGAAGCTGCGCGCCGTCGTCCAGGACCCGGCCATCGCCAGTTCCTTCGGCATCGACGCGGGGCGGGTGCGGACGCTCACATTCGCTTACGGAGCCGGTCTGGCCGGCCTGGCCGGCGCCCTCGTGGCTCCGCTGAAAAGCGTCTCGCCGGAGATGGGCGCGTCCTACGTCGTCGACGCATTCTTTGTGGTCGTGCTCGGCGGTGTGCAGAGCCTGTTCGGCACGGTGGCGAGTTCCTTCATCCTCGGCCAGCTCACCGGCGCCCTCGCCTTCTGGCAGAACGACACCGTTGCCAAGGCCCTGGTCCTGGTGGTCATCGTCGTTCTGATCCGCTTCCGCCCGCAGGGCCTCTTCGTGACGCGCGTGAGGACCTGATCGATGAACAGAGCCAACGAAAAGACGTCTCGCTGGCAGACATCGCGCGGAACCATGCAGTTCATGGTCTATGCCGCCGTCTGCCTGGCGATCCTGCTGCTGCCGCTCGTCGTCCAGGACGACTTCATGCTGAATCGCATCGCCCGCTACCTGGTGCTGGCAATGGTGGCGATGGCGCTGTCGCTGTCCTGGGGCTACGCGGGCATTCTCAACCTCGGCCAGGCCATGAGCTTCGGCATCGGCTCCTATTGCATGGCGATGGCGCTGAAGCTGCGGACGGTTCCCGTCCACACGGGATCCGACGGCCTGCCGGACTTCATGGTCTGGAACAACGTCACCCAGCTGCCCTGGTTCTGGGAGCCGTTCTGGTCGCTGCCTTTCGCGATACTGGCCGGCATCCTGCTGCCCGCGCTAGCTGCCGCCCTGCTTGGCTGGTTCATCTTCCGCGGCCGGGTCACAGGCGTTTTCGTGGCGATCATCACGCTGGCCACGATGATTGTTCTCAACCTCGTGATTATCGACCAGCAGCAATACACGGGCGGGTTCAACGGCATCACCGACCTCGCTCAGCTCGAGCTGTTTGGCGTCACCTTCGACGCCTACTCGTCGTCCACTTACTATCTCGTGGCTATCTCGCTGACGCTTAGCCTGTTCTTCGCACTCGCCATCACCCGCAGCAAAGCGGGGCTGATCCTGCAGGCCATCCGCGACCAGGAGCAGCGCGTCCGCTTCTTCGGCTACGACGTCGCCCTGTTCAAGACGACGATCTTCGCCATCTCCGCGGCGATCGCCGGCCTGGCGGGCATGCTCTACACGATCGTGATGGAATTCGCCTCGCCGACCTTCCTCAGCGTGCAACTCTCGCTGTCGATCGTCATCTGGTGCGCGGTGGGCGGCAGGCAGAGCCTGCTCGGTGCGATGCTGGGCGCCATTCTGGTCGCCGGCGTGCAGGGGGCGCTCTCCGAATCCGAGACCTTCCTCGACACCTGGACGCTGATCATGGGCGGCCTCTTCGTCCTGATCGTGCTGTTCCTGCCCAACGGACTGGCGAGCCTGATCGATCTCGGCCGGCGCCGCGTGCGCACTCCGAAGAGCCCGGACAATCGCGTCGCCCACTCCGCGGAGCTGAAGGAGGACCGCACATGACGGCCCATCTGAATCTCGTCGACGTCGGCGTCTCATTCAACGGCTTCAAGGCGGTGAACGGGCTCACCCTCAGCGTCAACCAGGGAGAGCTGCGCTGCCTCATCGGGCCCAACGGCGCCGGTAAGACGACGGCGCTCGACCTGATCTGCGGCAAGACCGCGGCCATGTCAGGCAGCATCATCTACCGCGGCCAGGACATCACTGCCTTGGAGGACTACCAGATCGCGCGGGTCGGCGTCGGCCGCAAGTTCCAGATACCGAGCGTCTTCAAGCAGTTGACGGTGCGCGAGAATCTGGAGGTCGCCTACTGCAAGCACACCGGCGTATTCAGCAACCTGATGCAGTGGTCGCGCTCTTCCGACTCGGGTGGTCTGGCGCATCTGGCCGAGTTCGTCGGGCTGGCGGACCATTTCGACGAACCGGCCGACCATCTCTCGCACGGGCAGACGCAGTGGCTGGAGATCGCCCTGCTTCTCGCGCAGGACGCCGACCTCATCCTGCTGGACGAGCCCACCGCCGGCATGACCGCCCAGGAGACGCACAAGACGGCCGATATCTGCCAGCGCCTGAAGGGCAAGCACACCATCATCGTGGTCGAGCACGACATGGGCTTCGTCAAGGAGATCGGCGACATCATCTCGGTGATGCATCAGGGCCGCCTGCTTGCGGAAGGCACCGTCGCGGAGATCGAGGCCGATCCCAAGGTGCGTCAGGTCTATCTCGGATCAGCGGGGATCAGCGGTGCTTGAGATCAAGAATCTCCAGGCCTACTACGGCCACTCCCTCGCCCTGCAGGGCGTGTCGCTCAGCGTTCCGAGCGGCGGCTTCCTGACAGTTCTTGGCCGCAACGGCGTCGGCAAGACCACGCTGATGCGGGCAGTGCTCGGGTTGATGGACCGCAGCGAAGGCGAGATCGTGCTCGACGGCGAGCCGATCGGGCAGATGAAGACGCACCAGCGGGCGCGCGCCGGCATCGGCTACGTGCCGCAGGGCCGCGGCATATTGCCGACCTTCAGCGTCCGCGAAAACCTCAAGCTCGGCACCTTCGCGCGCGCGGAGCGCACCGACAAGGGCATGGACGACAGCGTGTTCGAGCTGTTCCCGATGCTCAAGGATTTCCTCGACCGCCCGGGCGGCAACCTGTCGGGCGGTCAGCAGCAGCAGCTCGCCATTGCAAGGGCGATGCTGACGCACCCCAAGGTGATCCTGCTAGACGAGCCCACGGAAGGTATCCAGCCCAACATCGTCGAGCAGATCGAACAGGCGATCCTGACCCTGAACCAGAAGTTCAAGATAACCATCGTCCTAGTGGAACAGGACATCGCCTTCGCGCGGCGGGCATCGCAGACCTTCGCGCTGATGGAAAAGGGCAGGATCGTCGCCGGCGGGCCTATTGCCGCGCTGACCGACGGCCTCGTCCAGCGGCACATGGGCATCTAAGCGCCCATGCGCTGAACGGTATCTCAGCATAAACAAGGGAGAAGCACTGATGTATCACGGCGACATAACCAGCAGCAACGATACTGTCGGCGTGGCGGTGGTGAACTACAAGATGCCCCGCCTGCACACCAAGAAGGAGGTGCTGGAGAACACCAGAAAGATCGCCGACATGATCCGGGGCATGAAAGTCGGCCTGCCCGGCATGGATCTGGTGATCTTCCCGGAGTATTCGACCCACGGAATCATGTATGATTCCAAGGAGATGTACGAGACGGCCTCGGCGATACCCGGCGAGGAGACCGAGATCCTGGCGCAGGCCTGCCGCGACGCCAAGACCTGGGGCGTGTTCTCGCTCACCGGCGAACGCCACGAGGACCATCCCAACAAGGCGCCCTACAACACGCTCATCCTGATGAACGACAAGGGCGAGATCGTCCAGAAGTACCGCAAGATCATGCCCTGGGTGCCGATCGAAGGCTGGTATCCGGGCAATTGCACCTACGTTTCGGAAGGGCCGAAGGGCCTCAAGGTGTCTCTGATCATCTGCGACGACGGCAATTATCCCGAGATCTGGCGCGATTGCGCCATGAAGGGGGCTGAGTTGATCGTCCGCTGCCAGGGCTACATGTATCCGGCGAAGGAGCAGCAGGTGCTGATGGCCAAGGCCATGGCCTGGGCCAACAACACCTATGTGGCGGTGGCCAACGCGGCCGGCTTCGACGGCGTATACTCCTACTTCGGTCACTCCGCGATTATCGGGTTCGACGGGCGGACGCTCGGCGAATGCGGCGAGGAAGAAATGGGCATCCAGTTCGCGCAGCTGTCCAAGACGCTGATCCGCGACATGCGCCGTACGGCCACCTCCACCAACCATCTCTACAAGCTCGTCCACCGCGGCTTCACCGGAATGATCAATTCAGGCGAGTCGTCGGACGGCGTGGCGGCCTGTCCCTACGACTTCTACAAGAAGTGGATCACCGATCCGGACGGTACCCGCGAGATGGTGGAGGCGATCACGCGCTCCACGCCGGGAACGCAGGAGAGCCCGATGGACGG
>JAEUMA010000495.1 GCA_016793565.1 Rhizobiaceae bacterium | reverse complement strand
ATGCGTTCCTGTTCGGCGGCGCGCATCTCAAGCCTGGTCACGCGGTCGTCGTCTGTCATGGTCTTTCGTCCGTCGGATGGCCCGCTAGAAATTGACAAGCGCCGGCCTGTTTGTCGAGACTGATCCGGGGCGCCGCCGATTGGCAGCCCCGGGACGGCGTGGTAGCACTTTGATCAAACGATAAAAACGGGAACCGTCAATGCCGGAACCGGCGATCGAATTGATCGGGATCAGCAAGAGTTTCGGCACCGTCCGTGCCAATCGTGACATCAATTTGCAGATCATGCCGGGAACGATCCACGGCATCATCGGTGAAAACGGCGCCGGCAAGTCGACCTTGATGTCGATCCTCTACGGCTTCTACCAGGCCGACAGCGGCGATATCCGGGTCAACGGCAAGCCGGCCGCGATCCTGACGCCCAACGACGCGATCGCCGCCGGCATCGGCATGGTGCATCAGCACTTCATGCTGGTCGAGAATTTCAGCGTCATCGAAAACGTCATCCTCGGCGCCGAGGGCGACCCTTTGCTGAAGAAGTCGATCGCCAAGGCGCGCGCGGAACTGGAGCGGCTGGAGCGCGAGTACGGCCTGGAGGTCGACCCCGACGCCATCATCGAGGAACTGCCGGTCGGCCTGCAGCAGCGGGTGGAGATCCTCAAGGCGCTCTATCGCGGCGCCGAGACGCTGATCCTGGACGAGCCGACGGGCGTGCTGACGCCGGCCGAGGCGGACCACCTGTTCCGGATCCTCCGCCAGCTCAAGCAGCAGGGCAAAACCATCGTCCTGATCACGCACAAGCTGCGCGAGATCATGGCCATTACCGATACCGTATCGGTGATGCGGCAAGGCACCATGGTGGCGACGCGCGAGACGGCCAAAACCTCCGTCGAGGAACTCGCCGAGCTGATGGTGGGCCGCCGGGTGCTGCTGAGGGTCGAGAAAGGCGCCGCCAATCCCGGCGCCGTCAAACTATCGGTCAAGAACCTGACGGTGAAGGATTCGCGCGGCGTGACGATGGTCGACGGCATTTCGTTCGACGTCCGCGCCGGCGAGATCGTCGGCATTGCCGGTGTCGCCGGCAACGGGCAGTCCGAGCTGCTGGAGGCGATCGCCGGCACGCGCCGCGCCGTCTCGGGAACGGTCGATCTCGACGGCAGCGCCATCGAGGTAGTCGGCCATGCCGATCCCGGAGAACTGCGCGACCGGGGCCTCGCCCATGTCCCGGAAGACCGCCACCATGTCGGGCTGGTGCTGCAGTTCGAGGAGAACGAGAACTCCATCCTCGGCTATCACGACGACCCGCGCTACCTGAAAGGGCCCTTCCTCGACATTCCGGCGATCGTGCAGGATGCCGAGGACAAGATCGCCAAATACGACATCCGCCCGGCGAACGCCCGGCTGCGCACGGCGAATTTTTCCGGCGGGAACCAGCAGAAGATCGTGCTGGCGCGGGAAATGGAACAGGATCCCGACGTGCTGATCGTCGGCCAGCCGACGCGCGGCGTCGACGTCGGCGCGATCGAGTTCATCCACAAACGGCTGATCGCCATGCGCGACGCCGGCAAGGCGCTGCTGGTCGTCTCGGTGGAGCTCGACGAGATCCGCTCGCTGTCCGACCGTATACTGGTGATGTGCGGCGGCAGGATCGCCGGCGAGCGCACGCCGCAATGCTCCGAAGGCGAACTCGGCCTGCTGATGGCCGGCGTGGAACAGCCGGAGGCCGCAATATGAGCACGCCGTATGCCAAGCTGCCGCGCTGGGTCGACTACGGGCTGATCCCACTGGTCAATCTGGTGGTCGCCTTTGTCGTCGCGGGGCTGGTGGTGCTGCTGGTCGGAGAAAATCCTTTCCGCGCAGCGGAGATTCTGGTGCAGGGCGCGTTCGGCAGCGGCCAGGGCATCGCCTACACGCTCTACTACGCCACCAACTTCATCTTCACTGGGCTGGCGGTGGCAGTGGCCTTCCACTGCGGCCTGTTCAATATCGGCGGCGAGGGACAGGCCTATATCGCCGGCCTCGGTGTGGCGCTGGTGTGTCTGGCCCTCGACCAGGTTACGCCGTGGTGGATCACCTTTCCGCTGGCAACGCTGGCGGCCGCGGCGGTGGGCGCGCTGTGGGCGCTGATCCCGGCCTATCTGCAGGCCAAGCGCGGTTCGCACATCGTCATCACCACCATCATGTTCAACTTCATCGCCGCGTCGGCAATGGTCTACCTGCTCGTCGACGTGCTGAAGCCGCGCGGCTCGATGGCGCCGCAGACACGGCAGTTCGCGGAGGGCGCGCAACTGCCGAAGCTCGGCTGGCTGCTCAATGACCTTGGCTTGACGGTTCGGCCCTCCGCGCCGCTCAACATCGCCTTCCTGCTGGCGCTGGCGATGGCGGTCGCGGTGTGGGCGCTGATCTGGCGCACACGCCTCGGCTACGAGATCCGCACCTACGGCTTCAGCCCGAAGGCGGCGCGCTATGCCGGCATTTCGGAGACGCGGGTGATCATCATCACCATGCTGATCTCAGGCGCTCTGGCCGGCATGATGGCGCTGAACCCGATCATGGGCGACCAGCACAATGTGGCGCTGGACTTCGTGTCCGGCGCGGGCTTCGTCGGCATCGCGGTGGCGCTGATGGGGCGATCGCACCCGGCCGGCATCGTGCCGGCGGCGATCCTGTTCGGCATGCTCTACCAGGGCGGCGCGGCACTCGCCTTCGAGATGCCGGCCATCTCGCGCGACATGATCGTCATCATCCAGGGGCTGGTCATCCTCTTCGCCGGCGCGCTGGAGCATCTGTTCCGGCCGACCATCCAGACGATCTTCGCGACACTTGCGCCGAAGACGGTCGGCCTGCCAGCGGGGGAGCGCGCCTGAGATGGAGTTCGTCGACGCGCTGGTCAACATCCTGAACTCGACCATCCGGCTTTCGGTGCCGCTGCTGCTGGCCTGCCTGGCCGGTCTCTATTCCGAGCGGGCGGGCATCTTCGACATCGGCCTGGAGGGCAAGATGCTGGTCGGCGCCATCGCCCGCGCGTCGGCCGCGGCCGTATCGGGATCGGCGTGGATTGGACTTGCCGCCGCCATTCTGGTGGCGGTGTTTTTCGGCCTGGTGCACGGCTTCGCTTCCATCACCCACCGCGGCAACCAGATCGTCTCCGGCGTGGCGATCAACTTCATCGCCGCCGGTTCGACGATCATCCTCGGCCAGGCCTGGTTCAACCAGGGCGGACGCACGCCGTCGCTTCCGCCGGAGGCGCGTTTCGGCGCGATCACGCTGCCGTTCGCCGACACGCTGCGCGACGTGCCCATAATCGGCCACCTCTATTCCGGCCTGCTTTCGGGCCACTCGCTGCTGGCCTACATCGCCTTCCTCGCCGTGCCGTTCACCTGGTGGGCGCTGTTCCGCACGCGCTTCGGCCTGAGGCTGCGCGCGGTCGGCGAGAACCCGGCCGCCGTCGACACAGCCGGAATCTCGGTCGCCTGGTTGCGCTATCGCGCGGTGATCTGCACGGGCGTGCTGACCGGCATCGCCGGGAGCTACATGGCGCTGTCGCAGAACGCCGGTTTCGTGAAGGACATGACAGCCGGGCGCGGCTACATCGCGCTTGCCGCCCTGATCTTCGCCAAATGGAAGCCGGTGCCGGCGATGTTCGCCTGCCTGCTGTTCGGATTTCTCGACGCGCTGTCCATCCGCCTGCAAGGAACCCCGCTGCCGGTGATCGGCAAGGTGCCGGTGCAATTCATGCAGGCACTGCCCTATATCCTCACCGTCATCCTGCTGGCCGGCTTCATCGGCAAGGCGATCCCGCCGCGAGCCGGCGGCGTGCCGTATGTCAAAGAACGGTAGACAGTGAGCAGCGAATAGCAAATAGCGAATAGCAAATAGCGAATAGCGAATGGCGAATGGCGAATGGCGAATGGCGAATAGCGAATAGCGAATAGCGAATAGAACGTGCATTGAGCCAAATTAAGAGCAAGGGCGATGCGATTGGCGACAATTTAGTTTTCACTACTCACTACTCACTATTTGCTACTCACTATTCGCTATTCGCTCCTGAGGACCCTATGACGAAGCCGCCCCACGATCTTTTCCTCGCCGCCAAGGAGGCGATGGCCAAGGCCTACGCGCCCTATTCCAAGTTTCCGGTGGGGGCTGCCATCCGCTGCGAGGACGGCCGCGTGTTTTCCGGCGCCAATATCGAGGTCGCGTCCTATCCGGAGGGGTGGTGCGCCGAAACCACGGCGCTGGGGCACTACATCATGGGCAGCGGCGGCAGGATCACCGAGGTCGCCGTGATCGCCGAGCGGATGGCCAAGGTGACGCCCTGCGGCGGTTGCCGCCAGCGCCTCGCCGAGTTCACGCAGCCCGACACCAGGCTGCACCTGTGCGACAATGACGGCGTGGTCGAAACGGTGACCATGGAGTGGATCCTGCCTTACGGCTTCCGGGGAGACATCCTGAAATGAGCAGCGCGGCGGACGTTCTGCGGCAGCGGCTGGGCGGCCTCGCGCCGAAAGCGGCGCTGGTTCTCGGCTCGGGCCTAGGCGGACTGGCCGGGGAGGTCGAGCAGGCCGTGCGCATTCCGTATGGCGAACTGCCTGGCTTTCCGGCCAGCGGCGTCTCCGGCCATGCCGGCGAGATCGTGGCCGGCCTGTTCGCCGCCACGCCAGTGCTGATGCTGGCCGGCCGCGCGCATTATTACGAGCACGGCGACGCTTCGGCGATGCGGCCGGTGATCGCCACGCTCGCCGAACTGGGCGTCGGCACGCTCGTTCTCACCAACGCGGCCGGGTCGGTGGACATCCAGATCCCGCCCGGCGCCGTCATGCTGATCGAGGACCACATCAATTTCTCGGGCACAAACCCGCTGATCGGCGAGGGCGACGAGCGGCGTTTCGTCGGCATGACGACCGCCTACGATCCCGGCCTGAAGGCCGCATTCAAGGCCGCCGCGGCCGTGACCGGCGTGAAGCTGCACCAGGGCGTGTACATGTGGTTTTCCGGTCCCTCCTTCGAGACGCCGGCGGAAATCAAGATGGCGCGCATATGCGGCGCCGAGGCGGTAGGCATGTCGACCGTGCCGGAGGTGATCCTCGCGCGGTTCTACGGGCTGCGTGTCGCCGCCTGCTCTGTGATCACCAACTACGGAGCCGGCATGACCGGGGCGGAACTTTCGCACCAGGAGACCAAGGACATGGCGCCCGTGGGCGGCGCCAGGCTGGCGACGATCCTGCGCCACGTGTTCCGGGAAGGGCTGGGGTGAGCATGGTGTTCCCGTCCGAAGCTGCATTCCTGCGCGGCGCGCCGCCGAAGCAGCCAAGCCCCGCCGCCCGTTCGCCATACCCGGGGCTGCCGCTGTCGCCTCCAGAGAGAGCTTGCTGATGCTGCCGCAGGAGATCATCCGCCACAAGCGCGACGGCAAGGCGCTGTCGCAGGACGAGATCGCGCATTTCATCGCCGGCGTGACGTCCGGCGCGGTGGCGGACGGCCAGGTCGCCGCCTTCGCCATGGCGGTCTTCTTCAACGGCATGAGCCGGGGCGAGGCCGTGGCGCTGACGCTCGCCATGCGCGATTCCGGTACGGTACTCGACTGGTCCGACCTGCCCGGCCCGGTGACGGACAAGCATTCCACCGGCGGCGTCGGCGACAATGTCTCGCTGATGCTGGCACCTCTGGTGGCGTCCTGCGGGGCCTATGTGCCGATGATCTCCGGGCGGGGGCTCGGCCACAGCGGCGGCACGCTCGACAAGATGGATTCCATCCCGGGCTATGTCAGCCAGCCGGACAAGGCGCTTTTCCGCAAGGCGGTGCTGGCTGCAGGTTGCGCGATCATCGGCCAGACCTCCGACCTGGCGCCCGCGGACGGGCGCATCTATTCGATCCGCGACGTGACCGCCACGGTCGAGTCGGTTCCCCTGATCACAGCCTCCATCCTCTCCAAGAAGCTCGCGGCCGGCCTGCAATCGCTGGTGCTGGACGTGAAGGTCGGCAACGGCGCCTTCATGGCGAAGAGCCGCGACGCAGCCGAACTGGCGGCGAGCCTGGTGGAAGTGGCGAACGGGGCCGGATTGCCCACGACCGCGCTGATCACCGGCATGAGCGAGCCGCTAGCTTCGGCGGCCGGCAACGCGGTGGAAGTGCAGAATGCCGTCGACTTCCTGACCGGGCGCAGGCGGGACCGGCGACTGGAGGAAGTCACCGTAGCCCTCGCCGCCGAAATGCTGCTGACGAGCGGTATCGCGCCGTCGCATCAGGACGGCGAAAGGCGCGCCCGCGAGGCGCTGGAGAGCGGCGGCGCCACGGAGGCTTTCCAGCGCATGGTCGCCGCACTGGGTGGCCCGGCTGACTTCGTCGAACGGTGCGAGCACTATCTGCCGCAGGCGCCGGTCCAGCGGATCGTTCCGGCGCTGGCGGACGGTTTCGTCACCGGCATCGAAACGCGCGAAGTGGGGCTGGCGGTGGTGGCGCTGGGCGGCGGCCGGACTCGTCCGCAGGACAAGGTCGACCACGCCGTCGGCATTTCCGGCCTGCTTCCGGTCGGCGCGGCTGTGGCCAAGGGCGATCCGTTAGCCGTCGTGCATGGCCGCAACGACGATGCCGCGGCGGCGGCCGTGCGCGCCGTGCACACGGCCTACGCCGTGGCTAAGACCAAGCCGCCGCGGCAGAAGGCGGTCATCCGGCGTGTGGGGCCGCAGTCTTAGCCAGAGCATTCCCTGTGAACACCGGGTCACTCTGCCGGAGGGCATCGGGACCCAGGATTCTCGGGAAATGCGCTATTGCGCGAGCAGCAGCGCGCCGTCCTCGACGGCATATTTGGAAAGACGGCTGAGGAAACTCATACCGATCAGCGTCTGCGAAAGAGCGGCATCGTCCAGCACGACCGTGTCGACGTCGTTGACGACGACCTTGCCGAGCTGCAGTTCGCGGATGCGGGCGACCGCCGCCCGCGTCCTGCCGTTGGCGGTGGAGACTTCGTGCACGAAGTCGGCCGGGCCTATCGGCAGGCCGATCCGCCGTGCCGTAGAGGCG
>JAEUMA010000406.1 GCA_016793565.1 Rhizobiaceae bacterium | reverse complement strand
AAGGCTACGCGGCGATCATCGATCAGAAGAGGGTTGGACTGCCCATCAGCGCCTTTGCCTCGATCAAGCTCGAGCGCCAGCGCGAGGATGCGCTGGAACGTTTTTCGAAGGCTGTGGCGCGTTGGCCGGAGGTAGTGGACTGCTATCTGATGACGGGGCAGCGGGACTATCTGCTGCGCATCGTGGTGCGAGATCTCGAAGCCTACGAGGCGTTTCTTAACGACAAGCTGACGCGGCTCGAGGGTGTCGCGTCGATAGAAACGAGCTTCGCGCTTAAGCAGATCAAGAGGTCGGAAGTGCTGCCGGTTGGGTAGCCTTTCAGGCGGATGCGCTAGAGCCGGAAGCATGCGGTGCGTCTGCCGCGGCACGCCTTCTAGCGTTGGCAAACGACGTGCCGCAACGCACTTGACCAAAGCAGCGGCACAGAGACAGACTGACAGCGGTGTCGGCTGCTGCCGCACCGAACCGCGGCGGACAATGTCGCGTTTGGCTGGGTTCATTCTCCTTGAGCACATATACGCCGTTGCCCATGCCGCTGATGCCCTTGTCGCTATCCGGCATGATGGTCATGTGCAGGTCGTCTATGAGGTAGGAAAGATCGAAGTTGGCGGTGTTGAGGAGAATGCTCACCTCGTCCGGCCCGCTGGCGGCACGTCTGCGACGACCTTCATCTCCTCGGCCATCACGGAAGTCGTATCGGGACCGCGGTGCCGGTTCAGGAAATAGACGATGTCGGCGGGCGTCATTTCCTTGCCGTTATGAAACGTGACGCCGTAGCGGAGCTGGGGCCGAAATCGACCTGCGTGACCATGACGCCGTCGGCGATCGCCTGCATCGTAGCCCGGTCGTGGGTGATGAACAGGTAGGTGGTGTCGAAGGATTTCTGCAGCCGCTCCAACAGCCTCAGAACGCTTTCCTGAATGAGCTGATCGAGCGCAGAGGTGATCTCGTCACAGATGATGAGATCGGGCTCCGCGCGTAGGGCCATGGCCGGCGCCACGCGGTGCTTCTGTGCGCCGGAGAGTTCGTCAGGCATTCGGCCGGCCGGCGAGCGCGACAGTTCGGTCATTTCGAGAAGTTCTCCGACCCGCCGCCGCCTGTCGCCCTCCAGGTCGAAGTAGAGTTGCAGCGGTCGTGCAAGCCGCATGGACTCTCCCCGAGCGATGTCGGTGGAGATTCCGGCGGTCTCCGTCATCTGCTCCGACAAGCGAAGGGCCGGGTTGAACCCGAGGCGGCACTTTGCGCCACATGGGCTATGCGTGTTCCCCGCAAGGCCAGCCGCCGATTCTCCGGGAGCCGGAAGATGTCGGTGCCTCGAAAGAGTATGGCGCCATAGGCGCGCTGTTTTTAACCGCGTCCCCTGCGTGGTTGGCGGCTACTCCTCGTCACTTGTCGGATGCTTTCGGGCTGCTCAAAGCCGCGGCGCAGCGGAGTTTACTCCGTCCGGCTCTTGCCTCCGGCGGCTTGGATTAGCTCGGCTTTTTCGCACCGCCCGCGCCCAGCTCAATGGATGGCGTGTTCAGGCTGTGGCGCACGACATCTGGAGGTGAAGATTTTCAATAGCTGGGTGGCGTTATCGCCCATATCACCAGGCAATCCCGCTCGCTCATATTGGCATAGCGATGCGGCGTGTCGCTGGAGAAGGCAAAGCTGTCTCCCTCGGCAAGAACGACGTGCCGTTCGCCGATCCACAGGTTGAGTTCGCCCGAGATGACGATGCCGGCTTCCTCGCCCTGGTGGGTATATGGTTCCTTTCCGCTTTCCGTCCCGGGCGGAAAGCGGCAGCGTAGAAGTTCGAGCTGACGGCCGAGGTTCGGCGAAAGAAGTTCGTCGGTTATGCCGCCGACGAAGGTAAGCCGGCGGCGGGCATTCGACCTGACGACGTAATCGCGCAGTTCATGGGCGTCTTGCGTCTGGGGTAGGAAGAACCAACTGATCGTCACCCCGAGCGCGCGGCTTATGTTGTACAGCGCCTTCACCGAAGGGCTGGAGGAGCCGCGCTCGATCTGGCTGAGGTAGCTCGCCGACAGGTTGGTCGCCTCGCTGAGCGTGGACAGTGTGATGCCGCGTGCCTTGCGCAGGTTCTTGATCTCCACGCCGACCCGGCTGTCGATGTTGACGAGCTCGCTGACATTGACGGCCTCCTCCGCGATGTCGGCCAGGCCGTCGAGGTTGGTGGGACGCAACATCCTGGGCGGGGATTTGATCAGTGAGCTCAATTCGGAATCCTGACATTCAAATGTCGAGCCATCAGGACCACAACCTGAAAGGGCAGGCAACCCCAGGCTCGTAGCAAAAATCGCATATCATCGGATTCAATCAAAACAAAAGTGTAAATTGCTATTGCATTTTGCACTTTTTCGCCTTTCAATCCGAAAAAATGAATCCGCAGAAAGCGGCGGGGAGCGTAAGCGTGTCGTCAAGGGTGCCCAATAGCGCCGAAGTGATCATCGTGGGTGGCGGCATAGCCGGCTGCTCGATCGCCTACCATCTCACCAAGCTGGGTATCAGCGACGTTCTCCTTCTCGAGCGCCGCCAGTTGACATGCGGCACGACCTGGCACGCGGCCGGTCTCGTGACCCAGCTTCGTGCCACCCGCAACATGACGGAACTGGCGAAGTATACCGGTGAACTCTTTCACACGCTCGGCCCCGAGACCGGTCAGGAAACCGGCTTCAAGCAGAACGGCGCGCTGCGTCTCGCCAAGACCCCCGCACGGCTTGAGGAATTGTCCCGCGGCGCGTCGATGGGCCGGAATTTTGGCCTGGAGATGCATGCGATAACTCCGGGCGAGATCAAGGAACGCTGGCCGCTGGTCGATCTCGACGGGATAGTCGGCGGGATCTGGGCTCCCAAAGACGGTCAGGTCAACCCGACGGACGTCACCCACGCCTTCGCCAAGGGAGCAAGAATGGGCGGCGCCAGGATTGTCGAGAACCTGGCCGTCGAACGGATCCTGGTGGAGCACGGCAAGGCCGCTGGCGTGGTCACCGCCGACGGAGAGATCCGGTCGCGCAAGGTGGTGATCTGCGGTGGCATGTGGTCACGCGACTTCGCCGCCCAGGCACAGGTCTCGCTGCCGCTTCATGCGGCCGAGCATTTCTACATCGTGACCGAGCCGATCGAAGGCTTGGCGCGTAATCTGCCGGTCATGTTCGTGACCGACGAGGAGACCTACTATAAGGAGGACGCCGGCAAGCTCCTGGTCGGCTGCTTCGAGCGGGACGCAAAGCCTTGGGGCCGGGACGGTATTCCGCCTGACTTCGCCTTCGACGCGCTACCGGAGGATTTCGACCACTTCGAGCGCATCATGGAGATGGCCATCAAGCGCGTTCCGGCGCTCGGTAGCGCCGGCATCCAGCTTTTCTTCAATGGTCCCGAGAGCTTTACGCCTGACAACCGATATCTCCTCGGCCAGACCGCCGAGGTGGACGGGCTCTTCACGGCTACCGGCTTCAATTCGATCGGCATTCTGTCGTCCGGCGGCGTAGGCAAGGCGTTGGCGGCCTGGATCAAGGAGGGTCATGCGCCTGTCGATCTGTCGGATGTCGACGTTCTGCGCATGCACCCCTTCCAGTCCAACAGGAACTACCTCTACGACCGGACGAAGGAAGCGCTCGGGTTGCTGTTCGATATGCACTGGCCCTACCGCCAGTACGAAACCGCCCGCAATGCGCGAAAGAGCGTGATCCACGACCGGCTGGCGTCGCTGGGCGCCGTCATGACGGAGACCGCGGGCTGGGAAAGACCGGGTTATTTCGCGACCGGCGGCGCTCCGACGACCATCGACTATTGCTACGGAAAGCAGAACTGGTTCGACGCGGTGGGCCGCGAGTGCCGCCACACCGCCGAGAAGGTGACGCTGTTCGACCAGAGCTGCTTCGCGAAATTCCGCGTGGAAGGCCGCGACGCCTGCAAAGCGCTCGGGCACATCTGCGCTAACGAGATCGATGTCGACATCGGCAAGCTCGTCTACACGCAGTGTCTCAACGAGCGCGGCGGCATCGAGGCGGACGTGACCGTGACACGGCTCGCGGAGAATTCCTTCCTGTTTGTCACCGGCGCCACGTCGCAAATCCGCGATTTCACCTGGCTGCGCCGAAACATCGCCGACGAAGCGCATGTCGCCATCTTCGACGTCACGTCCGGCTTGCCAATGCTGTCGCTGATGGGCCCGCAATCGCGGGCCTTGCTCGAAGAACTCTCCGGCGCGGACCTTTCGAACGCCAGCTTTCCGTTCGGCGCCAGCCGCGAGATCGAGATCGGTTATGCCCGGCTGCGCGCCAGCAGGGTCACCTATGTCGGCGAACTGGGATGGGAACTCTATATGCCGGCCGAATTTGCCGCGCATGTCTTCGATCGCATCGTGGAGGCCGGCTCACGCTACGGCCTGGCGCAGGGCGGCTACTTCGCGATCGGCTCGCTGCGCGTCGAGAAGGGCTATCGCCACTGGGGCCATGACATCGGTTCGGAGGACACTCCTTACAATGCTGGTCTCGGGTTCGCGGTAAAGCTCGACAAGAAGGGCGGCTTCATCGGCCGCGAGGCATTGCTGCGGCAGCGGGAAGCCGGGCTGATCGAACGACGCCTCGTGCAGTTCAGAATGACACAGCCGAATGCCCCGCTGCTCTACCACGAAGAGCCGGTCTGGGCGGATGGCGGGCTGGTCGGCTCAATCAGCTCCGGCAGCTACGGACATCGCGTCGGGGCCTCGCTCGGCATGGGCTATGTCCAACATCCCGGCGGGGTGAACGCGGATTGGCTCGCAGGAGCGCAATTCGAGATCGAAGTCGCCGGCAATCGGTATCCGGCCACGGCTCAGCTCGCGCCCTTCTATGATCCGAAGGGCTTGAGGATCAACTCTTAGCCATTGGCCGATCGACCAACAAAGAAAAGGGAAACGAAATGTGGAGAGTAGGAGTTGACGTCGGCGGCACGTTCACCGACCTGTTTGCGTGGAAGGAAGGTAGCGATGCCTTCACGACCGGCAAGGTTCTGACCACCAAACACGACCGTTCCATCGGCGTGCTTGAGGCCGTCCGCAAGGCCGGTATCGAGTTTGCCGACATTTCGCTTTTCATGCACGGCACGACGACGGCAACGAATGCGCTGATCGAGCGCTCCTATCCCGAGAGCGCCTTCATCACAACGGAAGGCTTTCGCGATACTCTGGAGATTGGGCGGCAGCATCGTAAGTATCTCTACGATCCCTACCAGACGAAGCCGAAGCCACTGATCCGCCGCCGCAACCGCTTCACCGTTCCGCAGCGTACCAACGTGCATGGCGAAGAGCGCCGTGCGCTGGACGAGAAGGCTGCGCGGGAAGTGGCTGAGAAGATCGCTGAGCGGGGCATCAGGTCGATCGGAATTGGGTTCATCAACTCCTACTCCAACCCTTCGCACGAGCAGCGGATGCGCGAGATCGTCAAGGAGGTCATCCCGGACGCCTATGTGGAGATCTCCGCCGACACGCGCCCGATCTTCCGCGAGCACGGACGGTTCGTGACCTGCGCCATCCGCGCGGTGCTGATGCCGGTGATGTCGACCTATTTCACGAAGCTGGAGAACGGGCTGCGTTCGGCCGGGTTCAAGGGCTCCCTGCTCATTCTGAAAAGCAATGGCGGCGTGATGGGCGCCGAACTCGCCAAGCAGCGTCCGGAGGAACTGATCGAGTCCGGTCCGGCCGGCGGCGTGGCCTATGCGGCCTACCTGTCGCGCAACGGCGGCTATGAGAACATCATCCACACCGACGTCGGCGGTACCAGCTTCGACGCCTCTATCGTCGAGAACGGCCAGGGGCTGATCACCCGCAGCTACGAGCTGGAGTGGGAAGTGCCCGTTTCCGTGCCGATGCTCGACATCCACAGCGTCGGCGCGGGTGGCGGATCGATCGGCTGGATCGACGAAGGAGGCGGGCTGCGCGTCGGACCGCACAGTGCCGGCTCCGAGCCCGGACCTGCCTGCTACGGCCGTGGCGGCACCCAGGCCACCATCACCGACGCCAATCTGATCCTGGGCAGGCTGCATCCGTCGCTGGGCGACAAGTTCACGCTCGACGTCGCGGCGGCTGAGGCGGCGATCGATGCGCTTGCGGAAAAGATTGGTCTGTCGCGTCTCGAGACCGCCGAAGGCATGATCCGGATTTCCTGCGAGACGATGGCGCAGGCGGTGAAAGGCGTCGTGCTTGAACGATCGCGCGACCCGCGCGACTTCCTGCTGGCGAGCTTCGGCGGAGCGGGCCCGATGCACGCCTGCTTTGTGGCGCGCTCCATGAACGTGCCGAAGGTGCTCATCCCGGCCGAGGCGGGCGTGGCATCTGCGTTCGGTGCGACTGCCATGAACATTCGCCACGATGTCGAAGGGTTCCACTACGCCGACCTGATGACGGGCGACTTCGCGCCGATCAACGACATCTATGCCAAGCTGGAGAAGCGGGCAGGCGACCTTCTTGCCCGTGACGGCGTCAAGCCCGCCGAGATGAAGTTCGAGCGTACCGCCCAGATGCGGTATGTCGGGCAGACCTACGAGGTCGAAACCAGCATACCAGACGGCAAACTGACCGATAGCCATCGCGAGCTCATCGCCCAGGCGTTCCACGTAGCGCACCAGCGCGAATACGGCACCTCGACGGACGATTTCCCGATCGCCTTCGTGTCTCTCGGCATCACCGCCGTGGGCCAGATCGGGCAGCCACCGGTATTCTCCTACAAGAAGGGCAGTGCGACCAAGCCCGGCAGCCGCGAGGTCTATTTCGACGGGGTGTGGCACGTGTCGGAGGTGCATTCCAGCGACACGCTACAGTCCGGCAAGACGATCGCCGGACCGGCCATCGTCGAATACCCCGACAGCTGCGCCGTGTTACCGCCCAAGAGCCAGTCGGTCGTCGACAAGGTCGGCAATCTGATCGTCACCCTCAACCACTGACACAGGGAGCTTCCCGATGAGCAAATCAGCCAAGCCGGCCCAAACAGCGGTGGAGAAGATCGCGGCCGATCCGATCACCTTCGAGGTGCTGCGCAATGTGTTCGTCAACGCGTGCGAACGCATGACGACGATCATGCAGCGCACCTCGTTCTCGCCGATCCTAGCGGACATTCTGGACTTTTCGAACGCGATCTACGACCCGAAGCTTCGGCTTTTGGCGCAGGCCGCCAACTGCCCCGTGCATCTGGCCGCGATGCAGTACAGCGCCGAAGCTGCGATCAGGAAGTATCCGATCGACAAGATGAAGCCCGGCGACATCATCGCGCTGAACGATCCCTATCAGGGCGGCACGCATATCCCGGACATCACGTTCACCATGCCGATCTTCAACAATGACGATCTGATCGGCTTTGCGGTCAGTCGCGGCCACTGGATGGACCTGGGCGGCGGCGCCGCGGGTGGAATGGGCTTCGGTACGCATATCGCAGGCGAGGGCCTCAGGCTTCCGCCGATCAAGCTTTATGAGAACTACAAGATTAACGAGGACTACCTCGCAATCATCATGAACAATACGCGCACGCCGTTTTTCGTGCGCGGCGACCTGCAGGCCCATCTCGGCGCACTGAAGAGTGCCGAGGAGGAATTGCAGCGCGCGGTGCAGCGCTACGGCAAGGAAACCGTGCTCGACACGATGGACGCGCTGATCGCGTATACCGAACGCATCATCCGCAATGCGATCAAGACTATCCCGAACGGCGTCTACGAAGCCGAAGACTTCGCCGACACGGACGGCATTTCGCCGGATCCGGTGAAGGTGAAAGTGAAGCTGACCATCACCGACACGGCGATCGACGTTGATCTCGCCGGCTCCTCGCCACCAGTGAAGGGCGCCATCAACTCGCCATACACCAATACGGCGTCGGCGGTGCTCTATTCTCTGCAGTTCTTCCTGGCGCCGAACGCGCCTTCGAACTACGGCATGTTCGTCCCCATCTCGATCAACATACCGGACAATTGCTGGCTGAACGCCAAATGGCCGTCGCCGACCATCGGCTGCACGACGGTCACCTCCTCGAAGATCACCAGCGCCATCTGGCAGGCGCTGGCCAAGGCGATACCGGAGCGCGTCACCGGCTCGACCGGGTCCGATTGCAACTGGTTCATCTCGACGACCAACAAGAACGGCGCGACCAACGTGTTCTCCGACCTTCCTTCCGGAGGCTGGGGGGGCACGCCCTATTCGGACGGCATGAGCGTCACCATGGATCCGCTCGGCAACTGCATGAATATGCTTGCCGAGACTGCCGAACTGCTCTTCCCGATAGAGTACGAGGCGTATGAGCTGAGGCAGGATTCGGCCGGTGACGGACGCAATCGCGGTGGCCTCGGCGCCATTTTCAAGGTGCGGTTCCTCTGCGACGGCGAACTCTCGCAGGAGACGTCGCGGACTCGCGAGGGAAGCCCCGGGGTCAATGGGGGCACGCGCAGTGGTGTGCAGCGGCAGACCCGTATCGAGGTGAGCGGAGAGCCCGTCGTGATCGGCGGCATCGACCCGCAAGGCTCCTGGCACAATCCCCTGCTGTCGGCCGAACCCTTCACCGAGGAAGAGCAGTTCATGTTCGAGAGCACGGGCGGCGGAGGCTGGGGCCATCCCCGGCTGCGACCGGTTAGCTCGGTCGTGGAGGACGTGATCGACGAATACATCAGCGTTCGCAAGGCGCGTGAAGTCTACGGCGTGGTCATCGATCCGGTCACGTTCGCGGTGGACGATGAGGCTACGCGAGGGTTGCGCGGCGCTTGAGGGCAGGTGCCGCCGAACCAGGCCGCACGCGACCATAAAAGACAACGGTTCTGGCGGGGAGCGTTTTCCCGCCGGCGGTGAAGTTTTGCCTGAAGCATGGGAACGGCCGTTCCAAAATCAGATCAGAAAAAGTGCGCGGCCTCGACATTGAACGCAACATGGGAGTTACCATCGTGAAGAATGCAATTCGACTGGCCGCGCTGACCGCGCTAGCCGCAACCGTCTGCACCGTGACGCTGGCGCAGGACGCCAGCATCATCGACAAGGCGCCTCTGGACGAACTGTGGAACAACAACGGAAAGGTGAGGCTCGATGCGCCCGACGCCACGGCGCACAAGGGCCTGAAAATCGCCTATTACGGCTTCGGGCAGGACAATCCCTGGTCTCAGTACATGTTCGAGGCGGTCGCGGCGGAGGCGGCCCTCTACGGTGCCGAGGCGACGTTCGTTGGCCCGCCCAGCTTCAACGCCCAGGTCGAGTACCAGCAGATCTCCGACGCGGCGATTTCCATGCAGTACGGCGGCATGGTCGTCGTGCCGATCGACGGCGCGACGGTGGCGCCGGCAATCCAGCAGGCCGTGGACGCCGGCATCAAGGTCGCCGCGGCGGGCTTCGTGGTCGGCAGCGACACCATGAGCGACAAGCTCCAGGTCCCCGGCATGGTCGGCCAGGTCACCGAGAACCTGCGGTCCAACGCCGAGGCGATGGCGGACGGCGTCATCGCCTCTTGCAAGGACGTCGATCCCTGCAAGGTGCACGTGATCTGGGGTGCGCGCGTCCTTGGCTTCGACAAGGTGAAACCTGATATCTTCTACGCCAAGATCCAGCCCTATCCGAACATCAAGCTGGTCTGCGAAACCGACGCCGGCTACACGCAGGACCTCGGTCGCACGCAGGCCGCCGATTGCCTGCAGGCCCATCCCGATCTTAACGTGATAGCCTCGCAGGCCGACCAGATGACGCGTGGCGCCGAGGCCTCGATCACGGCGGCGGGGCGCACCTTCGGGCTTGGCGCTGACGACATCAAGCTGGTGAGCGCCTACGCCTCGACCTACGGCGTCGCGCAGGTGCGGGACGGCAAATGGGTGCAGACCTCCTACAACCGCCCGCAAGGCATGGGCCGTGCGGCGGTTCGAATGATCCTGCTCGCGCTTGAGGGAAAGACGGTGCCGGAATATGTGGCGCAGGAGGATCTGGACGACCTGCCGCTTGTCCTGACCAAGGAGGTCCTGGACAAGAACCCCAAGGTGCTGGGTCAGTTCGCCGGCTGACGCCCATGAGCCCGGCTCCTGCCATCATAGAACTGGTCGGCGTCGGCAAATCCTTTTCGGGTTTGCCGGTGCTGTCCGGCATCGATCTGGCCATCGAGCCGGGCAAGGTCCATGCGATCGTCGGCGAGAACGGGGCCGGCAAGTCGACGCTCGGCAAAGTGATCGGCGGCGTTCATCGGCACGACGCCGGTCAGATACGGGTCGACGGGCGGGAGGTCTCCTTCAACCGGCCGGCGGCTGCGCTGGATGTCGGCATCGCGGTGATGCAGCAGGAAATAGCGCTGGCCCGCGACCTGACCGTGATGGAGAATACGCTGCTTGGTCGCGAGCCGCGCCGCGCGGGCTTCATCAGCGGCAGGCAGTGCCGCAGCCGATTCGCCAGCCTGCTGCAAATGACGGAGTTCGACCTGTCGGCCGACGACCGCGTGGGCGACCTGCCTCTGGCCAAGCAGCAGCAGGTCGAAATCCTGCGCGCCCTAGCGCGCGATGCCCGGCTCATCGTCATGGACGAGCCGACCGCTGCATTGCCCGCCGAAGAGGTTCGGCATCTGCACAATGTGGTGCGCATGCTGACTGCCCGAGGTGTTGCGATCGTCTACGTGTCGCATTTCCTCGACGAGACGCTGGCGCTCAGCGACACTGTCACCGTGCTCCGCAACGGGCATCTGGTCGCCACCCGCCCGGCAACGGATTGGACGGTGCCGGGCCTGGTCACGGCCATGCTGGGCCATTCGCTGGAGGCCAACTATCCAGCGCTGCCCGAAGTGGGACAGGACGTGCCGCCGCGCATTTCCATCCGCGAGCTTGCAGACGGCGACCGCGTCCGCGACGCAAACCTGGATGTGCGCAGCGGAGAGATCGTAGGTCTGTTCGGCCTCGTCGGCTCCGGACGTTCGGAACTCGCCCATGCTCTGTTCGGTGCCTCGCCTATTCTGCATGGCAAGATCCTGCTCGAAGGGCAGTCCCACCACCCACACAGCCCGTCGCAGGCTTTCCACAACGGTGTCGCGCTGCTTCCGGAAAGCCGGAAGGACCAAGGCCTGTGTCTTGACCATTCTAAGCTGGACAATGGCGCGTTGAACAGTTTGGACCGCTACGCGCGGCTCGGATTCATCGACCGGCGAGAGAAGACGGC